>NZ_JBKGGT010000007.1:0-273411 GCF_052041995.1 Pseudomonas sp. SMV7
GCGGTCAGTCAGCTGTGACCAGCTTGGCCTGCCCCAGGTTCGCCAGGCGGATGCTGTCCTGTGCCTGCTGGATCTCGCCCTGGCTGCTGATCGGTCCCAGGCGCACGCGGTGCAAGGTTTGCTGGTTACGCACGATCGAGCTGATGAATACCGGCGCGCTGACCATGCTGCTGAGCTTGGAGCGCAGCAATTCGGCGGCGTCAGGGTTGGCGAAGGCGCCCACCTGCAGGAAGCTGCCGCCACTGTTGCCCGGCACGTTGTTGCCCCCCACCTGCACCGGCACCACCGGTGCCGCGTGCTGTTGCGGTGGCGGGGTCCATTGCTCGACGCGCCCGGTGCTGGCCGGGATGGCCTGGGTCTGGGCCACTTGCGGCTCTTTCAGCACCATTGGCGGCGTCTGGCCACGTTGCGCCCACCATTGCTGCGGGTCGATGCCCTCGACACGCACGTGCGCCGTGCCGATCTCGGCGTAACCGAGTTTTTTCGCCGCAGCGTAGGACAGGTCGATGATGCGATCGGAATAGAACGGCCCACGGTCGTTCACCCGCAGGATCACGCTGCGGCCGTTGGCCAGGTTGGTTACCCGCACGTAGGCCGGCAGCGGCAGGGTCTTGTGCGCCGCGCTCATGCCGTACAGGTCGTAGAGCTCGCCGTTGGCGGTGTTCTGCCCGTGGAACTTGGTGCCATACCACGACGCAGTCCCCTCGGCGCGATAGTTGCGCGCGTCCTGCATCGGGTAGTAGGTCTTGCCCAGCACCGTGTAGGGGTTGGCCTTGTAGTTGCCGGTATGCACGGTCGGCGTGGCATCGGGGATCTTGCTCACATCCACGTCCCACCACGGCGCGCCGTCCTTGTGCGCCCGGTTGATGTCCAGGCCGGGCTGGGTGCGCACTACATTACCGCTGCCTTGCTGGGCCGGGCGATTGGATGAACAACTGGCCAGCAGCACGCCAACGGTGATACAGGTCAGCAGCTTGAAAGCGTTGGTAGAGATGATTGCGCGCATTACTTGACGCCCCGTGCTTGAACCAGCTGTTCCGATAGCTGATGCACCGCCATGGCATACATCACGCTGCGGTTGTAGCGAGTGATCGCGTAGAAGTTCTTCAGGCCCATCCAGTATTCGGGGCCATTGTCGCCCTCGAGCCGGAAGGCAGTAACCGGCAGATCATCGCGCAACGAATCATGAACCGACCAGCCAAGCGCGCGCAACTCCCCTACCGTCTTCACCGGCTCGATGCCGGTGGTCAGGCCCTCGTCGGCCCGCCCGCCGTCGACCCAGGCGCGGCTGACCACGCCTTCGCCGGCCACCCAGCCGTGGCGCTTGAAGTAGCTGGCAACGCTGCCGATGGCATCGTCCGGGTTGTTCCAGATATTGATGTGGCCGTCGCCGTCGAAGTCCACCGCAAAGTTGCGGAAGCTGCTCGGCATGAACTGTGGCAAGCCCATGGCGCCGGCGTAGGAGCCTTTGAGCGTCAACGGGTCGAGCTGCTCCTCACGTGACAGCAGCAGGAACTCGCGCAGCTCCTTGCGGAAGAACTCGGCCCGTGGCGGGTAATCGAAACCCAGGGTCGACAGGGCGTCGATCACCCGGTAGTTGCCGGTGTTACGACCGAAGAAGGTTTCCACGCCAATGATCGCGACGATGTACTGCGCCGGCACGCCGTATTCCTGCTCGGCACGGGCCAGTGCCGCCTCGTGCTGGCGCCAGAAATCCACACCACGGGCGATGCGCGCGTCGGTGATGAACATCGGCCGGTAGTCCTTCCACGGCTTTACCCGTTCGGCCGGGCGCGAAATGGCATCGAGGATCGACTGCTTGCGTTGCACCTCACCGAATACAGCCATCAGCTGTTCAGGGGCAAAGCCATAGTCACGGCTCATTTCGCCAACGAACTGGGCCACCTGCGGCGAGTCCCGATAGTCGCCGGCATGGGCCAGCTGTACAGCGCCGAACAGGCCCACCGCGCCGATCCACGGCGCACAACGGGCAGCCCAGTTACGCACTGCTTGCATGAAATTCTTCACCTTATTCAAACCTGTGCGATCCATTTGCGGTGCGTGTGGATCGACATCAGAACGCCAAACGCTGACAGCAGCGTCACCAACGAAGTTCCGCCATAGCTGATGAAGGGCAGCGGCACGCCCACCACGGGCAGAAGGCCGCTGACCATCCCGATATTGACGAACACATATACAAAGAAGGTCATGGTCAGGCTGCCGGCCAGCAGCTTGCCGAACAGGGTCTGGGCCTGGGCAGTGATCATCAGGCCGCGGCCGATCAGCAGCAGGTAGACGATCAGCAACAGGCAGATGCCGACCAGGCCGAATTCCTCGCCGAGCACGGCAATGATGAAGTCGGTGTGGCTTTCCGGGAGGAAATCCAGGTGCGACTGGGTACCCAGCAGCCAGCCCTTGCCGAACACGCCGCCCGAGCCGATCGCCGCCTTGGACTGGATGATGTTCCAGCCGGTGCCCAACGGGTCGCTTTCCGGATCGAGGAAGGTCAGGACCCGCTGCTTCTGGTAGTCGTGCATGACGAAGAACCACATCGCCACCGCCACCGGGACCGCCGCCGCCAGCACGCTGAGGATCCAGCGCCAGCGCAGCCCGCCCATGAACAGCACGAAGGCACCGGAGGCGAGAATCAGCAGCGCGGTACCCAGGTCGGGCTGGCGCACGATGAGGATGAACGGCACGCCGATCAGTACCAGACTGATCGCCACGTGCTTGAGATGCGGCGGCAAGGTGCGCTTGGACAGGTACCAGGCGATGGTCGCCGGCATAATGATCTTCATGAACTCGGAGGGCTGGAAGCGAATCACCCCGGGGATGTTGATCCAGCGCGTGGCGCCCATGGCGTTGTGGCCCATCACGTCCACCACTACCAGCAGCATCACCCCGACCAGGTAGGCCAGCGGCACCCAGCGTGCCATGAACCGAGGCTCCAGCTGGGCAATGACGAACATCGAGGCGAGGCCGATGCCGAACGAGGTGGCCTGCTTGAGCAGCAGGTCCCAGTTCTTGCCACTGGCCGAGTACAGCACGAACAGGCTGCCCGCCGCGAGGGTCAGCAGAATGACCAGCAGAGGGCCGTCGACATGGATGCGCTGCAGAAAGCTGGCGCGCCGACGCATCACATCCTCGCTGGAGAGCATGCGATCGAAATTGTTCATCACAGGGCGGATTCCTGGGTAACGGTGGCGGGCGCGAACTCGGGCTTGAGCCGGCCGTTTTCGTCGAGCAGCCAGGCGTCCATCACCTGACGTACCACCGGAGCGGCGACGCCCGAGCCCGATTCACCGTTTTCGACCATCACCGATACCACGATCTTCGGATCGTCGGCCGGGGCAAAGGCGACGAACAGGGCATGGTCGCGGTGGCGCTCCTGGAGCTTGTTGCGGTCGTATTTCTCGCCCTGCTTGATCGCCACCACCTGGGCGGTACCGCTCTTGCCGGCAATGCGGTACTGCGCACCGATGGCCGCCTTGCGCGCGGTACCGCGGGCGTTGTGCATCACCTGCTCCATGCCATGGGTGACCTTGGCCCAGTCGGACTTGTCACGCAGCACGATGTTGTCCATGGGGTTTTCGTCCACCGGCGGCTGGCCTTCGATGGTCTTGGCCAGGTGCGGGCGGTTCCACACCCCCTTGTTGGCGATCAGCGCGGTAGCCTGGGCCAGTTGCAGCGGCGTGGCCTGCATGTAGCCCTGGCCGATACCAAGAATCAGGGTTTCGCCGGGGAACCAGGCCTGACGGCGGGTGGCGCGCTTCCATTCACGCGACGGCATGAGCCCGGCGGATTCCTCGAACATGTCCAGGGAAACCCGCTGGCCGATGCCGAACTTGTTCATGTAGCTGGACAGCCGGTCGATGCCCATCTTGTGCGCCAGATCGTAGAAGTAGGTGTCGTTGGAGCGCATGATCGCGGTGTCCAGGTCGACCCAGCCATCGCCGGTGCGGTTCCAGTTACGGTACTTGTGGTCGTAGTTCGGCAGTTGGTAATAGCCCGGGTCGAACACCCGGCTACCGGCATTGACCACGCCACTGTCCAGGCCGGCAATGGCCACGGCCGGCTTGATTGTCGAACCCGGCGGGTACAGGCCGCGCAGCACGCGGTTGAACAGCGGCCGGTCGATCGAGTCGCGCAGCTCGGCATAGGCCTTGAAACCAATGCCGGTGACGAACAGGTTGGGGTCGAAGCTGGGCTGGCTGACCATCGCAAGCACTTCGCCAGTACGCGGATCAAGCGCCACCACTGCACCACGTCGGCCACCCAGGGCAGCCTCGGCGGCTTCCTGCAGCTTGATGTCGAGGCTCAGCACGATGTCCTTGCCCGGTTTCGGGTCGGTACGCTTGAGCACGCGCAACACGCGGCCACGGGCGTTGGTCTCGACTTCCTCGTAGCCGACCTGGCCATGCAGGGCGTCTTCGTAGAACCGCTCGATGCCGGTCTTGCCAATGTGGTGGGTGCCGCTGTAGTTCACCGGGTCGAGCGTTTTCAGCTCCTTCTCGTTGATCCGGCCCACGTACCCCACCGAATGCGCGAAGTGCGCGCCCTGGGGGTAATGCCGCACCAGCTGGGCCACCACTTCCACCCCCGGCAGGCGGAACTGGTTCACCGCCACCCGGGCGATCTGCTCTTCGTTGAGCTCGAACAGGATCGGCACCGGCTCGAACGGCCGGCGGCCCTGGCGCATGCGCTTCTCGAACAGGGCGCGGTCGTCGGCGGTCAGCTCCAGCACTTCGACAATGTTATCCAGCACTTCCTGCCAGTTACCCGCACGTTCGCGCGTTACGGACAGGCTGAAGCTGGGACGGTTGTCGGCAACGATCACCCCGTTCCGGTCGAAGATCAGCCCGCGGGTCGGCGGGATCGGCTGCACATGCACCCGGTTGTTCTCCGAGAGTGTCGAGTGGTAGTCGTACTGGATGATCTGCAGGTAATACAGCCGCGCGATCAGCACGCAGACAAGCAGGACGATCGCCACTGCGCCGACCACGACGCGGTTGCGCACCAGGCGGGCGTCTTTCTCGTGGTCCTTGAGACGGATCGGCTGCGACATCGGGCTGCTTACAGGTTCATTTGTGGTAAGGATGCCCGGACAACACGGTCCAGGCGCGGTAGATCTGCTCGCCGATGAGTATCCTTACCAACGGGTGCGGCAGGGTCAATGGCGACAGCGACCAGCGTTGCTCGGCGCGCGCACAGACCTCAGGCGCCAGGCCCTCCGGGCCGCCTACCATCAAGTTCACCGTGCGCGCGTCCAGGCGCCAGCGGTCCAGCTCGGTAGCCAGTTGCTCGGTACTCCAGGGCTTGCCATGGACTTCGAGAGTGACGATGCGCTCCCCCGGCTGAACCTTGCTCAGCATGGCCTCGCCCTCCTGACGAATCAGACGGGCGACATCGGCATTCTTGCCCCGGGTGTTCAGCGGGATTTCCACCAGCTCCAGCGACAGCTCGGCGGGCAGGCGCTTGGCATATTCATGCCAGCCTTCCTCGACCCACTTCGGCATGCGCGAGCCGACCGCGATCAGGCGCAGACGCACAGCGCTTTCCTTATTCCCGGTCCTTGAGCTTTTCGGAGTACTCGTGGGCCTGGTCAGGGCTGTGGTGCTTGCCATCGGCGGCACGGCTTTGCTCGGCACCTTGCCACAGGCGTTCCAGGTCGTAGAACTGGCGGGCAGCGGCGGTCATCATGTGCACGATGACGTCGTTCAGGTCCAGCAACACCCAGTCGCTGTCGCCCTTGCCTTCCTCGCCCAGTGGCTGGGCGCCCTTGGCCTTGACCGCTTCGCGAACCTTTTCCAGCATCGCGTTGATCTGGCGGTTGGAGGTACCGGTGGCAATGATCATGTAATCGGTCAGGCTGTGCTTGTCGCGCACGTCGATGACCTGGATGTCCTGGGCCTTGACGTCTTCCAGCGCTGCCTTGGTCAGGGCGACCAGTTCTTCGCCGTGGATTTTCTGCTTGGTCATATAAAACTCGTTCAACTCGTTGGATGAGGCGCCAGAGGCGCCGTCAGTTAGGTGCACGATACAGTTCGTGCGCCTCGATGTAGGCCAGTACGGCGTCCGGCACCAGGAACCTCACCGACTTGCCGCTGGCCAGCAGCTGTCGGATCTGTGTAGCCGACACCGCAAGCGGCGTCTGCCAGACGAACGAAATGTTTCCCGCCGGGCCGGACATGGCGGTGGGATCGCTCTCCGAGCGCGCAGCCAGCAGGTTGCGCAGCTCGTCAGGGGGTTCGACGTCGGCATCCGGGCGTTGCAGCACCAGGATGTGACAGTGTTGCAGCAATTCTTCCCAGCGGTGCCAGCTGGGCAGGCCGCAAAAGGCATCCCAGCCCAGCACCAGGAACAGCTGGTCGGCGGCGGCGAGCTCGGCACGGATCGATTCCAGCGTATCGATGGTGTACGACGGCTTGTCGCGCGCCAGCTCACGGGCATCCACGCTCAGGCAGGGCACGCCCTGCACGGCGCCTTGCACCATGGCCAGGCGGTCCTGGGCGGCCACTTGCGGGGTGTCGCGGTGCGGCGGCCTGGCATTGGGCAACAGGCGCAGCTCGTCCAGCCCCATGAACTCGGCCACTTCCAGCGCGCTGCGCAGGTGGCCGATGTGTACGGGGTCGAAGGTGCCGCCGAGAATGCCGATGCGCCGGACTGCCTGGGCCTTGCTCAACTCAGCAGGACTCCTGGCCGCGCAGCTGGCCATCGCCGATCACCACATACTTCTCGCAGGTCAGGCCTTCCAGGCCGACCGGGCCGCGGGCATGCAGCTTGTCGGTGGAAATACCGATCTCGGCACCCAGGCCGTACTCGAAGCCGTCGGCGAAGCAGGTCGGGGTATTGAGCATGACCGACGCCGAGTCGACTTCGGCCATGAACTGACGCGCTTCGCCCTGGTGTTCGCTGATGATCGAATCGGTGTGGTGCGAGCCGTAGTGGTTGATGTGTTCGATGGCCTGGTCCAGGCCGTCGACCACACGGATCGACAGGATCGCATCCAGGTATTCGGTGTGCCAGTCGGCCTCGGTGGCCGGCCGGGCATCAATGATCGCCCGGGTGCGCTCGCAGCCACGTAGCTCTACGCCCTTCTCCTGGAAGCGGCGGGCCATCTCCGGCAGGAAACGCTCGGCCACCTGCTGGTCGACCAGCAGGGTTTCCATGGCGCCACAGATGCCGTAGCGGTAGGTCTTGGCGTTGAACGCCACGCGCCAGGCCTTGTCCAGGTCGGCATGCTGGCTGACATAGATATGGCAGATGCCATCCAGGTGCTTGATCACCGGCACGCGGGCATCACGGCTGATGCGCTCGATCAGGCCTCGGCCACCGCGCGGCACGATGACGTCGACGTACTCCGGCATGCTGATCAGCGCACCCACGGCCTCGCGGTCGGTGGTCTCGACCACTTGCACCACCGCCGCCGGCAGGCCGGCTGCCGCCAGGCCACGCTGGATGCAGGTGGCAATCGCGCGGTTGGAATGGATGGCTTCGGAGCCGCCACGCAGGATGGTCGCGTTGCCCGACTTCAGGCACAGGCTGGCGGCATCGATGGTCACGTTCGGACGCGATTCGTAGATGATCCCGATCACCCCCAGCGGCGTGCGCATCTTGCCTACCTGAATACCCGAAGGGCGGTAGCTCATTTCACGGATGGCACCGACCGGGTCCGGCAGGCTGGCGACCTGGCGCAAGCCGGTGATCATGCCGTCGATACGCGCCGGGGTGAGTGCCAGACGGTCGAGCAGTGCCGGCTCCAGGCCGTTGGCGCGACCGGCAGCCAGGTCCAGCTCGTTGGCGGCAGTCAGCTCGGCGCGGGCGGTATCCAGCGCGTCGGCGGCAGCCTGCAGGGCGCGGTTCTTCTGCGCGGTGCTGGCACGACCGATCACCCGGGAAGCCTCGCGGGCAGCGCGACCCAGGCGGATCATGTAGTCAAGAACGGACTCAGTCATGGGTTCGGTGTCTTGGCGAAGGGGAAATCGGCTGATTATAACTGCCGCGCAGGTATACGCCCAGCGGTGGGTGGCGGATGGTCGAAAATGGGCGGCAGTCTCCTGTAGAAAAGATGTAACCAGGGTTATCGAAAAATCTTCCATCTGTTACAGCAAAGAGGCCGGTGCTATCGACATCGCATCCGATTCAGCCTCGATTAAGCCATTCATTGCTATCATCCCCGCCTTTCCAGCCGCGAACTGCCCGCATGCCAGCACTGCCCGACAGATTCTTCGACCGCGACGCCCAGACCCTGGCCAAGGCCTTGCTGGGCAAAGTCATTCGTCACCGCCACGGCGACCTGTGGCTGGCCGCACGGATCATCGAGACCGAAGCCTACTACCTCGCCGACAAAGGCAGCCACGCCTCGCTCGGCTACACCGAAAAGCGCAAGGCGCTGTTCCTCGATGGCGGGCATATCTACATGTACTACGCGCGTGGCGGCGACTCGCTGAACTTCAGCGCCCACGGGCCGGGCAACGCGGTGCTGATCAAGTCCGCCTATCCTTGGCAGGATGCCATCTCGGGGCCGAACAGCCTGGCGCAGATGCAACTGAACAATCCGGACGCCAGCGGCAACCTGCGCCCGGCCGAGCGCCTGTGCGCCGGGCAGACGCTGCTGTGCCGCGCCCTCGGCCTGAAAGTGCCACAGTGGGACGCCCAGCGCTTCGACCCCGAACGCCTGTACGTGGAGGACTGCGGCATCGCCGTGCCGCGGGTCATCCAGACCGCCCGCCTGGGCATCCCGCATGGCCGCGACGAACATCTGCCCTACCGTTTCGTCGACGCCGAATACGCCCGTTTCTGCACGCGGAACCCGTTGCGTCGCGGCCAAGTCGAAGGGCGCGACTTCTTCATTCTCGAACAAGGAAGCTGAACCATGGGCCAATGGCTTGACAGCCTGACCGGCTGGCTCAGCGCCAACCCGCAGTGGCTTGGCCTGGCAATTTTTCTGGTGGCCTGCATCGAATGCCTGGCCATCGCCGGCATCATCGTGCCAGGCACCGTCCTGCTGTTCGCGGTCGCGGTGCTGGCCGGCAGCGGTGCCTTCAGCCTGGGCGAAACGCTGCTGCTGGGCTTTCTCGGTGGCGTGCTCGGCGACGCCGTGTCCTATGCAGTGGGCAAGCATTTCCACCAGAACATCCGCCGCCTGCCGTTGCTGCGTCACCATCCGGAATGGATTGGCAGCGCTGAAGCCTATTTCCAGCGCTACGGCATCGCCAGCCTGCTGGTAGGGCGCTTCATCGGGCCGCTGCGCCCCATGCTGCCGATGGTCGCCGGCATGTTCGACATGCCGCTGCCGCGCTTCATCGCCGTCAGCCTGGTGGCCGGCGCGGGCTGGTCGGTAGCCTACCTGCTGCCCGGCTGGGCCACGGGCGCTGCCATGCGCCTGCCATTGCCGGAAGGCTTCTGGCTGGATGCCGGCATCATCGCCGGCACCCTGGCAGTGATCATCGGCTTGAGCCTGAATACCAGCATTCGCGACCAACGCCACGGCACCCGGCTGATCGCCGGCATGAGTTTCGTCGCCCTGGCCGGAGTGTTCCTGGGCTGGCCCTACCTGCACGAATTCGACCAGGGCGTGATGACCCTGGTGCAGGAGCACCGCAGCCAGGCCATCGATGGCGCCGTGGTGCTGGTGACCCGGCTGGGCGATTTCCGCACCCAGCTGGTCCTGGGCGGCCTGCTGACCGGCCTGTTGCTGCTTGCACGGCAATGGCGGCACGCGCTGTTTGCCGCAGGCGCGCTGATGGGCACCGCGCTGGCCAACGGCACGCTGAAATGGTTGTTCGCCCGGGCCCGCCCTGAAGTACTCAGCGACCCCTTGACCAGCTACAGCATGCCCAGCGGGCACAGTTCGGCATCGTTTGCGTTCTTCCTGGTGCTGGCCGTGCTGGCCGGGCGCAGCCAGCCGCCACGGATGCGCCTGACCTGGGTCACGCTGGGCTGCATTCCGGCACTGGCGATCGCCCTGTCGCGGGTTTATCTGGGGGCGCACTGGCCGACCGACATTCTCGCCGGGGCCTTGCTGGCATGCTGCGTATGCGCGCTGAGCCTGGCCTTGGTGCAGCGGCAGCAGACCCTGCCGGCCTTGCCGCTGCGGGTGTGGTGGCTGGTACTACCGGCGTGCACCGCGTTGCTGGCGTTCTTTGCCATGCATGCGTTGCCGCAGGCGTTGTTGCGCTATCAGTACTGAAGCACCCTGTGGGGGCGGCTAGCACGCCTCGACAAGGCGTCAGGCGAACAGCTCGCCCTGAATCCGCTCCAGCAGCTTCTGGATCTCGCCCAGCCGCTGCTGCGGCGAGTCAAGGGTCAGCAGGTCCAGTTTGTCCTCCTCCATGAACGGCAGCAGGTACGCCAACTGGTTGGCCAGCGCCTGTCGCCCGTCCACCGGGCGCGGCATGTCCAGGGCTTCGACCATCGGGTGCTCGCCCAGCGCTACCAGTAACGCCAGCAGGTCATCGTCGGCCTCGAGCAACGGGCTGTCTGCCTGCTCCGGCAACCACTGCACCTGGCCCAACAGCAGCTGGTCCTTCTGCACCTCGGTGCTTTCCAGGTTGAAGCGCCGCACACCTTCGACGCGAATGCCCAACAAACCGTTATCCTGCTGCACGAAATCGCGGATCACCGCCTCGCAGCCGATCGAGGCCACCACCGGCGGCGCCTTGCCGACCTGCTCGCCTTCCAGGATGCACACCACGCCAAAACCTTCGCCCTGCTTCATGCAGCGGCCGATCATGTCCAGGTAGCGCGCCTCGAAAATCTGCAGATCGAGAAAGCAGCCAGGAAACAGCACTGTATTGAGCGGAAACAGCGGTAGCGTCATTACAAATCCTCAAGCCACCAGGCTGACCGCCAGCGGCAGGAACACCGCCGTGGCCACCCCCATCAGGCTCATCGCCAGCGCGGCAAAGGCGCCGCATTCGTCACTTTCCTGCAGGGCCACCGAAGTGCCCACGGCATGCGCGGTTACCCCCAGCGCCATGCCGCGCGCCTCGGGGCTGTGCACGCCGCAGCGGCTCAGCAGCGCCGGGCCGAAGATCGCCCCGATCACCCCGGTGATCAACACGAACACCGCCGCCAGGGCCGCCACCCCGCCAATCTGTTCGGCCACCAGCATGGCGATCGGCGAGGTCACCGACTTCGGCGCCATGGTCATGAGGATCATGTGTTCGGCACCGAACCACCAGCCCAGCGCCAGGCAGAACAGCGTGGCAAACAGGCCTCCGATTACCAGCGTAGTAAAGATGGGCCAGAACAGCTGCCGGATACGCCGCAGGTTCAGGTACAGCGGCACCGCCAGGGCCACGGTGGCAGGCCCCAGCAGGATGTTCATGATCTCCGTGCTGTTGCGGTACTCGCGGTAGTCGATGCCGAACAGCAGCAACACACCGATCACCAGCAACATCGACACCAGCACCGGCTGCAGGAAGATCCAGCGGGTCTTTTCGTAGGCGGCGAGCACCACTTGATAAGCGCCGAGGGTAATGCCGATACCGAACAAGGGGTGGTGTACCACCGCGTCGAGCGCGCCTTGCCAGTCAAGCATCATGGCCGTTCCTCACGCTGCCCCTGACGATGGATGAGCTTCTGCATCAGGACCCCGACAAACACCAGGGTCGCCAGGCAGGAAAGCAGCAACGCCCCGACAATCGCCCAGAAATCGGCAGCGATATCCCGGGCATACACCATCACCCCCACGGCTGGCGGCACCAGCAGCAGCGGCAGGTAGCGCAGCAGGCTGCTGGCCGCTTCGTTCAACGGCTTGCCAACCTCACCGCGAGCCATGAGAAAGCACAGCAGCAACAACAGGCCGATGATCGGCCCCGGCAGAAATGGCACCAACAGGTGGTTGATCGCCGTGCCCAGCAGCTGGAACAGCACCAGCCAGGTCAGACCACGCAACAGCATAAGCATCTCCCTCGTGCATGGCCGCCATTATAAGCATGTGGCCGCAATCTACCGATATTCGCCGAAAAGCAGTCAACTTGACTGAAACGGTTCGCCGTGCTGATCTTGTACTTTCGTACCAACTGACACTTTGGAGAGCCCGCGATGCCCCATGTACCGGTTACAGAGCTTTCGCAGTACGTTGGTAAGGAACTGGGCCACTCGGCCTGGCTGAAAATCGACCAGCAGCGCATCAACCTGTTCGCCGAAGCCACGGGCGACTTCCAGTTCATCCATGTGGACCCGGCCAAGGCGGCGCAGACTCCGTTCGGCTGCACCATCGCCCACGGTTTCCTGACGTTGTCACTGATTCCCAAGCTCATCGAGGACATCCTGGTCCTGCCCCAGGGGTTGAAGATGGTGGTGAACTATGGGCTGGACAGCGTGCGCTTCATCCAGCCGGTCAAGGTCGACAGCCAGGTGCGGCTGAAGGTGGAGCTGGCCGAGGTGCAGGAGAAGAAGCCGGGGCAATGGCTGCTCAAGGCGATTGCCACCCTGGAGATCGATGGCGAAGCCAAGCCTGCCTACATAGCCGAGTCGCTATCCCTCTGTTTTGTCTGATGAGTTTTGGGGGCGCTACCCGCCCCCCCTACCCAAGCCGATCCACAAATCCCCCGCACTCGCGTAAACTGCCAGCCTTCGCGCAGCCTGGGGCTGCCCCCGTCGATTTACCAAAGGTGCCCGCCATGCCCTGGCTGCAAGTACGCCTGGCCATCAGCCCGGAACAAGCCGAAACCTACGAAGACGCCCTGCTCGAAGTAGGCGCTGTCTCGGTCACGTTCATGGACGCCGAAGATCAACCGATCTTCGAGCCAGACCTCAACACTACCCCGCTGTGGTCGCACACCCACCTGTTGGCCCTGTTCGAGGCCGATGCCGAGCCCGAGCAGGTGTTTTCCCACCTGCGCCTGCTGACCGGTGCCGAGCTGCCCGAGCACCAGGCCGAGGTGATCGAGGACCAGGACTGGGAACGCAGCTGGATGGACAACTTCCAGCCGATGCGCTTCGGCCGCCGCCTGTGGATCGTGCCCAGCTGGCACGAAGCCCCGGAAAAGGACGCGGTGAACCTGCTGCTCGACCCGGGCCTGGCGTTCGGCACCGGCACCCACCCGACCACCGCCCTGTGCCTGGAATGGCTCGACGCCCAGCAGTTGGAAGGTACCCAGGTGCTGGACTTCGGCTGCGGCTCGGGCATCCTGGCCATCGCCGCGCTGCTGCTGGGCGCCCGCGAGGCGGTCGGTACCGACATCGATGTGCAGGCCATCGAGGCCTCGCGCGACAACGCCCAGCGCAACGGCATCGCCGATGAGAAGCTGGCGCTGTACCTGCCCGAGCACATGCCGGCGATGCAGGCCGACGTGCTGGTCGCCAACATCCTCGCCGGCCCGCTGGTGTCGCTGGCGCCGCAGCTGTCCGGCCTGGTCCGCCCCGGGGGCCTGCTGGCGCTGTCGGGCATCCTCGCCGAACAGGGTGAAGAGGTGGCCGCGGCCTATGCCGCCGACTTCGAGCTGGACCCGATCGTCGTGCGCGACGGCTGGGTACGCATCAGTGGTCGCCGCCGTTAAGCCGGCCTAGAATACTTTTCTGCACAGCTCCCGGATTGCCGCATGACCGACAGTTTCGTCACCCAGTGCCCGCATTGCCAGACCAGCTTTCGCGTCACTCACCACCAACTGAGCGTGGCTCGCGGCGTAGTGCGCTGCGGCCATTGCCTGCAGGTATTCAACGCTGCCAGGCAATTGCTGGAGCAGAATCGCGCCAGCACGGCGAATGCACCTGTGGTGGCGGAACCGGCGCCGAAAGTGCCTGACGAGCCGGCGGCCAAGCCAGGCGTCTTGCCAGAAGCGGATGTCACCGAGCGCAGCAGTGCGCCAGATCAGGACTGGGCGCTTACAGCCCAGGCGCTGGACGCCCTCGATCTGGACAAGGAGCTGGAGCGTCTGGAGCGTCGCGGCCAGCCAGCAGCGGCGCGCCCGACCGAGCAGGATGGCGGGCTGCAGGCAAGGCGCGACGAATTGCAGCCGGACGAGCACGCCGACGACCTGTTCGGCACGGCCACCGATGAACCCTTCGAGCCACCACAGGCAGATGAGCCGGCCCCGGTGCTGCAGCCGCTGGAGCTGGATCCCGAACCTGCCCCGGGCGAGCGCACCGAGCCGACCCTGGGCGGCAACCTGGAGCTGGACCTCGACGATGAGCCGCCGGTACGCCATGCCGCCGACGATGACCACCCCGCCTTCGCCGAACCGCTGCGTGCCGACGATGACGACATCCCGGAAAAAGGCCTGAGCGCGCGCGACGATGACCCTCTGGCGCTGAGCCTGTCGGCGCACGATGACGACGCTGTCGAGCCGCTGCCCGGCGAACGCCTGGAACCAGGCTTGGCCGCCAAGCCAGAGCGCCAGACACGCAAGGAGCCGCTGGTCGACGTGGTCGACGACCCATTGCAGCTGGGCTGGGAGAAACCCGCGCCGAACTGGGGCAAGCGCCTGCTGTGGGGCTTTCTGACCTTGCTCGCCGCCGGCTTGCTGGCGTTTCAGTACGTGTGGTTCCACTTCGACGAAATGGCCCGTCAGGACCAGTACCGGCCGCTCTTCCAGCAAATCTGCCCGTTGGTCGGCTGCGAAGTCCCGACCCGCGTCGATATCGCCCGGATCAAGAGCAGCAACCTGGTGGTGCGCAGCCATCCGGACTTCAAGGGCGCGTTGATCGTCGATGCGATCATCTACAACCGCGCGCCGTTCGCCCAGCCGTTCCCGCTGTTGGAGCTGCGCTTCGCCGACCTCAATGGCCAGCTGATCGCCAGCCGGCGCTTCAAGCCCAGCGAGTACCTCTCCGGGGAACTGGCCGGGCGTGGCGAAATGCCCAGCCAGACCCCGATCCATATCGCCCTGGACATCCTTGACCCTGGGCCGAAGGCAGTCAACTACAGCCTCAGCTTCCGCTCGCCGGAATGAACATCGCGCCGGTGGGGGCGCTTTGCGGCCCTTCGCGATACAAGGCCGCAGCTTCAGGAGACCGCGTCCGCCTGTAGCCGCGGCCTCGTGTCGCGAAAGGGCTGCAAGGCAGCCCCAAGCCCTTCCCCATACCAAATGGCATAAGCCGACAACTGTTCAGATTTTATCCAAACCCATCTTTATCCGGTCACCGAGAGCGGGTATCATGCCAACCCTTTTTCGAACTCCAAGATTCGGCCCCACAACAGGGATCACCTATGTCGGCGGTACGCATCGGCCAATACACACTACGTAACAACCTGATCCTCGCGCCCATGGCCGGGGTCACGGACCAGCCTTTCCGGACACTTTGCCAGCGCCTGGGCGCCGGCATGGTGGTGTCGGAAATGGTCTCCAGCGACATGAGCCTGTGGAACAGCCGCAAGTCGAGCCTGCGCCGCATCCATGAAGGTGATCCCGAGCCACGCTCGGTGCAGATCGCCGGTGGTGATGCGCAGATGATGGCAGCGGCGGCACGCGCCAACGTCGAAGCGGGTGCCCAGATCATTGATATCAACATGGGTTGCCCGGCAAAAAAAGTCTGCAACAAAGCTGCAGGCTCTGCTTTATTGAGAGATGAAGCCCTGGTCAGCGAGATCCTCCACGCCGTGGTCGGCGCAGTGGACGTTCCGGTGACCCTGAAGATTCGCACCGGTTGGGACCGGGCGAACAAGAACGGCCTGAACGTGGCGAAAATCGCCGAACAGGCCGGCATCCAGGCGCTGGCGGTACATGGCCGCACACGTGCCGACCTGTATACCGGCGAAGCCGAATACGACACCATCGCTGCCATCAAGCAGGCGGTGTCGATCCCGGTTTTTGCCAACGGCGATATCACCTCGCCAGAAAAGGCCCGGGCGGTACTGGACGCCACCGGCGTCGACGGCCTGCTGATTGGCCGGGCTGCCCAGGGGCGGCCGTGGATCTTTCGCGAGATCGAGCATTACCTGCGCACCGGCGAACACCTGCCGGCACCGCAGCTGGAAGAAGTGGAACGCATCCTGCTGGAACATCTGGCCGCGCTGCATGCCTTCTATGGCGATGTGATGGGCGTACGTATCGCCCGCAAGCACGTTGGCTGGTACCTGGCAACACGACCCGGCGGCAAGGAGTTTCGCGCCCGGTTCAACGCTTTGGAAGACACACAAGCGCAGTGCGCCAACGTTCGTGCGTTTTTCAGCGAACGTCGACAGAGCCTTGAGACAGAGGACGGACAAGGGGTGGCCGCATGACGATGATGACCGAGACATTTGTGAGTGGAACAACGCCCGTGAGCGACAACGCCAACCTGAAACAGCACCTGAACACGCCGAGCGAAGAGGGCCAGACCCTTCGCGACAGCGTCGAAAAGGCGCTGCACAACTACTTCGCCCACCTGGAAGGCGCGACCGTCACGGACGTGTACAACCTGGTGCTCTCCGAAGTCGAGGCGCCCCTGCTCGAAAGCGTGATGAACTACGTGAAGGGCAACCAGACCAAGGCCAGCGAGATGCTCGGGCTGAACCGAGGCACCCTGCGCAAGAAGCTCAAGCAGTACGACTTGTTGTAAGCCAGAATCCCAACCAGAAAAGGCGGCTCCCTGAACAGAGGCGCCTTTTTTGCTGACTCCACCGCGTTATTGGAACCCGAAATGACCGACCAGACTACCCGCCTGCCAGTCCGCCGCGCCCTGATCAGCGTCTCCGACAAGACCGGTATCCTCGAATTCGCCCGTGAGCTGCAGCAGCTCGGTGTCGAGATCCTGTCCACCGGCGGCACCTACAAGCTGCTCAAGGACAACGGCGTCAATGCGGTGGAAGTGGCCGACTACACCGGCTTCGCCGAAATGATGGATGGCCGGGTCAAGACCCTGCACCCGAAAATCCACGGCGGCATTCTCGGCCGTCGCGGCGTCGACGACGCCATCATGAACGAGCACGGCATCAAGCCGATCGACCTGGTGGCGGTCAACCTGTACCCGTTCGAGGCGACCATTTCCAAGCCTGGCTGTGACCTGCCGACCGCCATCGAGAACATCGACATCGGCGGCCCGACCATGGTCCGTTCGGCAGCCAAGAACCACAAGGACGTGGCCATCGTGGTCAACGCCAGCGACTATGCCAGCGTCATCGAAGGCCTCAAGGCTGGCGGCCTGACCTACGCCCAGCGCTTCGACCTGATGCTCAAGGCGTTCGAGCACACCGCTGCCTACGACGGCATGATCGCCAACTACATGGGCACCATCGACCAGGCCAAAGAGACCCTGAGCACCGAAGGCCGCAGCGAGTTCCCGCGCACCTTCAACAGCCAGTTCGTCAAGGCCCAGGAAATGCGCTACGGCGAGAACCCGCACCAGAGCGCGGCGTTCTACGTCGAGGCGAAGAAGGGTGAAGCCAGCGTTTCCACTGCCATCCAGTTGCAGGGCAAGGAGCTGTCGTTCAACAACGTGGCCGACACCGATGCTGCGCTGGAATGCGTAAAGAGCTTCGTCAAGCCGGCCTGCGTCATCGTCAAGCACGCCAACCCGTGCGGCGTTGCCGTGGTGCCTGAAGAAGAAGGCGGCATCCGCAAGGCCTACGACCTGGCTTACGCGACCGACACCGAGTCGGCGTTCGGCGGCATCATCGCCTTCAACCGCGAGCTGGATGGCGAAACCGCCAAGGCCATCGTCGACCGCCAGTTCGTCGAAGTGATCATCGCACCGAAAATCTCCCAGGCAGCGCGCGACGTGGTGGCCGCCAAGCAGAACGTACGCCTGCTGGAATGCGGCGAGTGGCCAGCCGAGCGCGCTGCCGGTTGGGACTTCAAGCGCGTCAACGGCGGTTTGCTGGTACAAAGCCGTGATATCGGCATGATCACTGCCGCTGACCTGAAGATCGTCACCAAGCGTGCACCGACCGAGCAAGAGATCCACGACCTGGTGTTCGCCTGGAAAGTGGCCAAGTTCGTCAAGTCCAACGCCATTGTCTACGCCAAGCAGCGCCAGACCATCGGCGTCGGTGCCGGCCAGATGAGCCGCGTCAACTCCGCACGCATCGCAGCCATCAAGGCTGAGCATGCCGGCCTGCAGGTGCAGGGTGCGGTCATGGCATCGGATGCATTCTTCCCGTTCCGTGATGGCATCGACAACGCAGCTAAAGTGGGTATCAGCGCCGTGATCCAGCCAGGTGGCTCGATGCGCGATGCCGAGGTGATTGCTGCCGCTGACGAAGCCGGCATCGCCATGGTCTTCACCGGTATGCGCCACTTCCGCCACTGATTTACGGCAATCGGCCGCACTGAAGCAGGCATCTGCTGCGTTGGGGCCGGTTTCGCTGATGCTCATTGCCAGAAGGCAACTCCGCTCATCGAAACCGGCCCCGCCTTGCATCTACCTGCTTCATTGCGACCTCGTACAGCGTGAGGTTTTGCCTCTCGCCCGAAAGAACTCGAGGTTTTGACATGAAAGTTTTGATCATCGGCAGCGGCGGTCGTGAGCACGCCCTGGCCTGGAAAGTCGCCCAGGACCCACGCGTCGAGAAAGTCTTCGTTGCCCCGGGCAACGCCGGCACCGCCACCGAAGCCAAGTGCGAGAATGTCGCCATCGACGTCACCGCGCTGGAACAACTGGCCGACTTCGCCGAAAAGAACGTGCAAATGACCATCGTCGGCCCGGAAGCGCCATTGGTGGCCGGTGTCGTCGACCTGTTCCGCAGCCGTGGCCTGGACTGCTTCGGCCCGACCAAGGGCGCCGCCCAGCTGGAAGGCTCCAAGGCCTTCACCAAGGACTTCCTGGCCCGGCACAAGATTCCGACCGCCGACTACCAGAACTTCACCGAAATCGAGCCAGCCCTGGCCTACCTGCAGGAAAAAGGCGCACCGATCGTGATCAAGGCCGATGGCCTGGCCGCCGGCAAAGGCGTGATCGTCGCCATGACCCTCGAGGAAGCCGAAGCCGCCGTACGCGACATGCTGGCCGGCAATGCCTTCGGTGACGCCGGTTCGCGCGTTGTGATCGAAGAGTTCCTCGACGGCGAGGAAGCCAGCTTCATCGTCATGGTCGATGGCCACAATGTGCTGCCAATGGCCACCAGCCAGGACCACAAGCGCGTCGGCGACCAGGACACCGGCCCGAACACCGGCGGCATGGGTGCCTACTCCCCTGCCCCGGTGGTCACCGCCGAGGTGCACCAGCGCGTGATGGACCAGGTGATCTGGCCGACCGTGCGTGGCATGGCCGCGGAAGGCAATGTCTACACCGGCTTCCTCTACGCCGGCCTGATGATCGACAAGGCGGGCAACCCCAAGGTCATCGAGTTCAACTGCCGCTTCGGCGACCCGGAAACCCAGCCGGTCATGCTGCGCCTGGAGTCGAGCCTGGTACTGCTGGTCGAGGCGGCATTCGCCAAGGCGCTGGACAAGGTCGAAGCCCAGTGGGACCCGCGTCCGAGCCTGGGCGTGGTGCTGGCCGCCGGCGGTTACCCGGGCGACTACGCCAAGGGTGACGTGATCAACGGCCTGGATGCAGCGGCGAAGATCGAAGGCAAGGTATTCCATGCCGGTACTTCGCTGAAAGACGGTCAGGTAGTCACCAACGGTGGCCGCGTGCTGTGCGCCACCGCCATGGGTGCCAGCGTGGCCGACGCCCAGCAGCAGGCCTACCGCCTGGCCAAGGAAGTCAGCTGGAACGGCAGCTTCTACCGTACCGACATCGGCTACCGGGCAATCGCCCGCGAGCGCGGTGAGCACCAGCAGTAAGCACTACCGGAGCGCCGTGACGCCCCGGGTGGTAGAAACCCGGGCGCACGGCACCCGGCTCGTCGACAGGGCCCCGCCCGGGCCTTGCCTTCGACTTGGCGCGCCGCGCATAGTTAGCACCTGGCTCCTAGGCTAAGAAGGGATTTCGTTGTGCGTCGGCTTCGGATTGCCTCAGCTCTGATCGTCAGCTTGCTGACCCTGCTCTGCATGTTCCCGGCTGCTGCCGAACATGACGGAGGCTGGACTGTGCTGCTCGATGAACAGGCCAACCTGCAGCTGAGTGACGTGCGCTCCGAGCGTTACCGTAACCAGTTCAGCCCGCTGGCCCTCACCGACCTGGATGCCGCGCCTGCGGAACAGGCCCTCTGGCTGCACTACCGCCTGGACCCCGCTGAACAGGAACACCTGCTGCGGGTCTTCGCCCCGGACCTGTCTGGCCTGGACCTTTACGCCCTCGAAGGCGACCAGCTTCTGCGTCAGCTGCACCATGGCCGCCAGGCTGGCAATGCCAGCCCGACCCTGCGTGGCAGCGACCACGTATTGCCCCTGCCCAACAGCAAGCAACCCCTGGACATTTACCTGCGCCTGGTCTCCGAGCACCAGCTGCGCCCGGCCATCAGCCTGGAGCCGGCGGCCGTGGCCGCTTCCGACCAACGCCAGCCTCTGCTGTTCGGCATGCTGTTTGGCGGCCTGGTGATGCTGATCATGCACAACCTGATCCGCTTCTTTTACAGCCGCTCCAGCACCGCCCTGATTCTGGCGCTCTACCATGGCCTGATGCTGCTCAGCGGCCTGATCCTGCTGAACCTCAGCGGCCCCTGGTGGCACGTCTGGCACAGTGCACAGACCCCTGCCGCCTATCTGACGCTGGTCCTGGCCGGCCTGGCCGGGCTGTATTTCACCCAGCATTTCTTCTCGCCGTGCAACTCGCCGCGGCTGAACCGCCTGCTACAGGGAGACATGCTGGTGGTCGGTGTCAGCGGGTTGGTACTGCTGTTCGTCGACACCCTGCCGCTGAACCTGATGACCTACGCCCTGATGGCCCTGGGCAGCATCAGCATGCTGCTGGTCAGCAGCTACCACTGGTACAAGGGTTATGCGCCCGCCCGGGTGTTCTGCCTGGCCATGGTGGTGTTCAACCTCGGAGGCCTGGTGCTGCTGCCAGCGCTGCTTGGCCTGACCCGCACCCCGACGCCCTGGCTGCTGTGCATCCTGCTGGGCTTGACCGTGGCCAGCGGCCTGCTGCTCAACCTGGCAGTCAGCGAGCGCTTGCGGCGCATCAGCGAAGAGCGCTTCAGTGCCAGCCGCGCACTGGCCGCCAGCGATGCCGAGATCAACGCCAAGGCCGAATTCCTGGCCAAGATCAGCCACGAAATCCGCACCCCCATGAACGGGGTGCTGGGCATGACCGAGCTGCTGCTGGGCACACCGCTGTCAGTCAAGCAGCGCGACTATGTGCAGACCATTCACAGCGCCGGCAACGAGCTGCTCACGCTGATCAACGAGATACTCGACATCTCCAAGCTGGAATCCCGGCAGATCGAGCTGGATGACGTGCAGTTCGACCTCAACGCGCTGGTCGAGGACTGCCTGAACATCTTCCGCGCCAAGGCCGAGCAGCAAAACATCGAGCTGATCAGCTTCACCCAGCCACAAGTGCCGAGGGTGATCAGCGGCGACCCGACACGCCTGCGCCAGGCCTTGTCCAGCCTGCTGGAAAACGCCTTGAAGAACACCGACCAGGGCGAAATCCTCCTGGTGGTGGCACTGGACCAGCGGGGCGAGGCACCCCGCCTGCGTATTGCCGTGCAGGACAGTGGCGAGCCGATGCCCGCTGCCGACCGCGAAGCCTTGCTGCAAGCCGAACTGCACAGCCACCACTTCCTGTCCAGCAACAAGCTGGGCGGCCACCTCGGGCTGGTCATTGCCAAGCAGTTGATCGGCCTGATGCAAGGCGAGTTCGGCATCAAGAGCAGCAGCGGCATGGGCAATACCTTGTGGCTGGCGCTACCACTCGATCCTTCGCGCCTGGAGCAACCACCGGCCGACCTCGACGGCCCACTGCGTGACGCCCGCGTGCTGGTGGTGGACGACAACGATACCTGCCGCAAAGTGCTGGTACAGCAGTGCAGCGCCTGGGGCATGAACGTCAGTGCGGTGCCATCGGGCAAGGAAGCCCTGGCCCTGCTGCGCACCAAGGCCCACCTGCGCGACTACTTCGATGCCGTACTGCTCGACCAGAACATGCCAGGCATGACCGGCATGCAGCTGGCAGCCAAGATCAAGGAAGACCCGAGCCTGAACCACGACATCCTGGTGGTGATGCTCACCGGTATCAGCAACGCACCGAGCAAGGTCATTGCACGCAACGCCGGGGTCAAGCGGATCCTCGCCAAGCCGGTGGCCGGCTACACGCTGAAAACCACCCTCGCCGAGGAGCTGGCCCAGCGCGGTCGCGAGCCTGCGGTGCCTGCCGGCCTGCCCGGAGCGGCGCAGACGCTGGACCTGCCGGGCGACTTCCGCGTGCTGGTCGCCGAGGACAACAGCATTTCCACCAAGGTAATCCGTGGCATGCTGGGCAAGCTCAACCTCGAGCCCGACACCGCCAGCAATGGCGAAGAGGCCTTGCAGGCAATGAAGGCGCAGCGTTACGACCTGGTGCTGATGGATTGCGAAATGCCGATACTCGACGGCTTCTCCGCCACCCAGCAGTTACGCGCCTGGGAAGCTGCCAACCAGCGCCAGCGCACCCCGGTCGTGGCACTGACCGCGCACATTCTTGCCGAGCACAAGGAACGCGCACGCCTGGCCGGCATGGACGGGCACATGGCCAAGCCGGTGGAGTTGTCGCAACTGCGCGAGTTGATCCAGTATTGGGCCAGTCATCGGGAAACCAAGGTAGACCCGGCGCATAGCTCCTGATCGGTAATGCCTGTACAGGCAACCCTGGTGCTGCTGATACACTTGCCCACACCTTTCCTGCCAGGGGCTACCCCATGCTCCATGAGTTGTTCAGCGTCTACCTCAAAATGCTCGTGCTCTACAGCCCGTTCTTCGTGTTGTCGTGCTTCATCAGCCTGACCCGCGGCCACTCCAGCAAGGAGCGCAAGCAACTGGCCTGGAAGGTAGCCATTGCCGCGCTCATCGCCAGTGTCCTGCTTTACCTGTTCGGGCGGGCGATCTTCGGTATCTTCGGCATCACCGCCGACGCCTTCCGCATCGGCGCCGGCAGCGTGCTGTTCATCTCGGCCCTGGGCATGGCCCAAGGCAAGTCGGCAGTCCAGGCAGACAACGTGCAGCAAGACGTCACCATCGTGCCGCTGACCATCCCGCTGACGGTGGGCCCCGGTACCATCGGTGCGCTGCTGGTCATGGGTGTGGGCCACCCGCACTGGGACGACAAGGTGCTGGCCATCATCAGTATCGCCCTGGCCAGCTTCACCGTCGGCCTGGTGCTGTACCTCTCGCACCGCATCGAACGCATCCTCGGCGACCAGGGCCTGCAGATCGTCAGCCGGCTGATGGGGCTGTTCGTCTGCGCCCTTGCCGCACAGATCATCTTTACCGGTATAAAAGGCTACCTGGCGCCCTAGAAACCGTACTCCAGTATGCGCTGCAAGCAGACCTGAACCACACGGTCCTGCACCTTGGGCAGGAAACTCTGCTCGAAAGCCAGCACGTTGAAGCGAATCAGCTCCGCCCGCACGTTGGTGTGGCTGCGCTTGTGGCTGATGAAGCCCGCGCGGAACGCCGCGCGCGTGTCCGTTTCGTGGTACAGCACCATGTCGACACGATTCACTCCCGCAGGCGCACAGGGCAGTAGCTGGAAATGCTGCCGCTCATAGGCATAACGCTCGAGCGATTGCAGCGCTGACGTTGTGGTCAACAAACTCTGCATGGAGCGGCTGCTTGCCGAGGCAAAATGATCGCCGGCAGTTGCGGCAATGGTGGCCAGCACCTGGTCAGTCTGCCTGGCACGGCTTTCCTCGGGCCAGTGCACCTACTCGGCAGACACAGCATCCCAGCCCATGTACTTGAGCTGGTTGCGGTAGTAGCTCAACCAGTCCTCGATCAAGCCCTCCTTGAACGCCGTCTCGGTGGCTCGCTCGGCCATCGCCAGGGCCAGTTTCACCTTGTTTCCCTGCACTGCAGAAATACCCGGCAAGAACGAAACGATTCCCGCGCCGATCACCGCTGAACTGCTCTCACTCATGATGTGCTCCTGGCCGCAGCGTAAGGGTCAAAGCGATAATCTCCCTGTGCATCCTTGCTTTTCATCAGCGCCTGTAGCTCTTCTCGCTGGCCCTGGAAGCGCCCGTTGTCCAGCACCAGGGATACTCCCCTGAACTCGGCCTGGCCCTTGAATGTCGGTTCGCGCAGCAACATGTCCTGCGGGATCTCAGCGATTGGCCTGTCGAATTGCAAGGTGATACTGCAAAGGTCTAGTGCCGGGCCCGGCTTGAGCAAACCAAGCTCGAGCACCAGGTCCGCCCCCTGCACGGTGAACTTCAACAGGTGACCAAAACCTTCGACTGAAAGGCCCAGGCCCGCCTGTAAAGCAGCCAATACGGCCGCCTGCCGGATCGAACGCATCCTCAGCCATGCTTCCAGCGGCTGGATCTGCGTGTTACGCGAAGGTTGCCCGAGCTGTTTGCAGTCGTGAACATTGGCCAACTTGATCCAGCCCAGCTCGCGGTAGACCTCTCGATAGGCGTGGTACCAGCCCTGGTAGTCGTCAAAGCGCGGGCCGACGTTCCGGTTGGCTACCAACTGCGCATAGAGTATCGAGTCGAAAGCGGCCTGGCGCTGAATCTCGCCTATGCCCGCGGGATACAGCAATGCCGTTCCGCCAATCAACATCAGTTGCTCAACTGCCTTATTCATAAGTGTTGCCTCGTCACCCTGAAATGAAAGAGGCGGCGTCACTACAACGCCGCCCAGCAGTCAGATGTCGTATTGCAGGACATTCTCGACACTGCGCACGCCGAGTTTGTTTTCCACGGTTTCGCGGACTTTGTCGTAGACGAAGTTGTTGAGCGTAAGTACGGCCATGCCGGCGTAGTATTGGGATTTCTCCAGCTTCCACTGGATACCCAGGATGTCGTCATCGAGTTTCGGGGCAGACGCCTGAATGCAGCTCACCACCATAACCACATCGTTTTTTTCGGTTTCGACACAGGCAGCCATGCCGACCATGCCACGGGCCTTGTTCTTGCGTTTGTGGTCGATGATCTTGGCGTCATGTTCGACAGTGGTCAGCTTGTCGAACGCCAACTTCGCCAAGCTCCCCAGCTTGGTACCGCCCAGCATCGCAGAACCCGCCGCACCGATCACCCGTATGGCAACAGCGCCTACGGTGACGGACAGTTCCGCCGAAGTTTCCAGCTCGAAACTACGCCGCGGGATGGTGAAGCCGAGGTCACGCATGACATCGACGAACTTGTCGTACCATTCGCGGCTCTGCGTTTCGGCATCGAAGGCTTTGTCGGCCACCAAGGTGGCGAAATGGAACGCGTTCTTTACATCATGACGGCTTTGCGCCGACATACCTGCGCCACAGGCCAGCAGGTTGCCTTCAACCAGAATGGCGGCGTCGCTGGTGGTGATTTGCTTTTCATCGGACATGCGGAAACTCCTTTGTGGTTACCTTCGGTTCAGGGGCAACCACCTAGCCAGCGCGCTGGCGATACAGCGCACTGAAGGGTTTCCGCAGCAATCAGCTGGCCGAGGGGTACCAGCGTGGCGTGTAGGCCCACACCCCGCCAGTCAGGCGAGGAAACATGCAGGTTGTAGAGGAGCCCACCAACACCATGGTGCGCATGTCGACCATTTCCGGCACCAGCTCGGCCAAGGTGACTACCTTCAGCGTCTGCCCCGGCCTACCAATGTCGCGGCCAAGGACTACAGGCGTGTTCCCGTCACGGTGCCGACGTACCACCTCCAGCGCCACGCCGAGCTGATGCGGCCTGGCTTTGGAAATCGGATTGTAGAACGCCAGCACCAGGTCGGCCTGCGCCGCCAGGTCCAGACGCTTTTCAATGATCGACCAGGGCTTGAGGTTGTCCGACAGCGACATCACGCAGAAGTCATGCCCCAGCGGCGCCCCTGCCTGCGCAGCCGTCGCCAGCGAAGCCGACACCCCCGGCAGGATCTCGAGGTCCACACGGTGCCAGGCCAGGTCCCGGGACTCATGCAGTGCTTCAAGTACCGCAGCTGCCATGGCGAACACGCCCGGGTCGCCCGACGACACCACCACCACTGAACGACCCTGGGCCGCCAGCTCGAAGGCATGCCGGGCGCGCTGCATCTCTTCGCGGTTGTCGGTGCAGTGCAGCACCTGATCGTCACGGAACGGGCCGGCCATGCGCACGTAGGTCTCGTAGCCCAGCACATCTTCGGCACGCGCCAGCTCGGCCTTGACCGCCGGGACCATCAGCTCGGCAGCGCCCGGCCCCAGGCCGATCACCGCCAGGCGGCCACGCCGGCGGCCAACCCGCGCCACCTCGACCGGTGCAGGTGCCACCGCGATGACCATGTCGGCCACCTCGATCAGTTGTGCATCGGGCAATGCTTCGGCCACCATGCTGGCCACAGCCTGCGGCTTGGCGGCAAAACGCAACGCAACGCCCAGCGCCTGCGCGGCCTCGTGCAGTGCGCTATCGGCCATGGCCTGCTCATCCGCCAGGACACAGGCCAGCGCTGGCTCGGCGATACCGGCCTGCCGCAAGGCGTCGCGAATGCCGTGCAGATCGCCACCTGCCACACCGACTACCACTGAGCGCGGGTGAATCAGCAGTTCGTTGCGGTCGGCTGGACGCGTCTGATGTCCCACATGGATGGTGCGCCGGGCCTCGTCACTGGCAGGCAGCTGTGCCTGCTGCAACCACGGTGCATCCCCCTCGATGCGCACCGTTTCACCCGCCAGCAGGTCGGAAACAAAGCGCTTGCCTTGCTCGATATCCGCCAGCGCGTAGCCCTGCGGCGGGCTCAACAGGCAGGTACCGAAACGCAACTCACCACTGGTGGTAATCGCCGCAGCAACGCCCAACGCTTCGCCGATTTCGCGCGCCATCCGGTTCACGCCAGCCAGGCCACCGAGCAGCGGCACCACGGCGCTGCCGTCTTCAGCCACCGCCAGGACCGGTGGTTCCACGCCCTTCTCACTGAGCAGGCTGGCCAGGCTGCGAATCACGATCCCTGCGGCGCACAGGGCAATGATCGGCGTGTCCTGCAGGTACAGCGCACGCAGGGTATCGCCGAACGCACTGTAGGAACGGTCGGCGCCTTCGACCCGGCCCTCGAGGCCGTGGATCGACGCCTGTGGATAACATTGCCGGATACGCTGCGCCGTGGCCAGGCTGCCCTGGCCCAGAATGACGATCGCCGGAACCTTGTGCGTGTTCAGCCCTGCCATTTTTCACCCGGTACGATGATCAGCGAGAAGTATGGCGACGACTGCGGGTCGACCTGGTCCAGCGGCACGATCTTCTGGTTGGCCATGGTCGCCCGCTCGACATACAGCGCGCGGCCGTCCAGGCCCAGTTCAGCCAGCACCGCGCGCACCTTGGGGAAGTTGCGGCCAAGCTTCATGATCACCGCCGCATCGGCGTCGGCCAGGCGACGCCGAAGCTCCTCGGCGGGCAACACGCCAGACAGCACCGACAGGCTCTGGTTGCGATACACCAGCGGCGCGCCCAGTACCGAGGCACCACCGAGCATCGAACAGACGCCGGGAATCACTTCGGCCTGGTAACGCTGCGCCAGGCGGTCGTGCAGGTACATGTAGGAACCGTAGAAGAACGGGTCGCCTTCGCAGATCACCGCCACGTCGCGGCCGGCATCCAGGTGCTCGGCCACTTGTACGCTGGCCTCGTCATAGAAGTCGCTGATCACCTGTTCATAGGACAGCGGCGCCGGCAGGGCTTCGGTAGTGACCGGGTACACCAGCGGCAGTAAGGTCTGCTCGGGCTGCAGGTGCGCCTCAATGATGCCGAAGGCATTGCCGCGCTTGCCCTTGGCCACGAAATAGCCGACCACCGGCGCTTCACGCAGCAGGCGCAGGGCTTTCAGGGTAATCAGTTCCGGGTCACCAGGGCCTACGCCCAGGCCGAGCAGACGTCCACGCGGCGCCATCATTCCACCTCCGTGGCCAGGGCGTTGACCGCAGCGGCGGCCATCGCACTACCGCCCAGGCGGCCCTGCATGATCACGAACGGCACGCCACGGCTGTCGGCGGCGAGCATCGCCTTGGACTCGGCGGCGCCGACGAAGCCGACCGGGAAGCCGAGGATCAACGCCGGCTTGGGGGCGCCAGCGTCGAGCATTTCCAGCAGGTAGAACAGTGCAGTGGGGGCATTGCCGATCACCACCACGCTGCCTTCCAGGTACGGTCGCCAGAGCTCCAGGGCCACGGCGGAGCGGGTATTGCCGGCGTCTTTCGCCAGGCCCGGCACGCTCGGGTCGCGCAGGGTGCAGATCACTTGGTTGTCCGCTGGCAGGCGCGCCCGGGTGATGCCTTCGGCCACCATGTGCGCATCGCACAGGATCGGCGCCCCCTTCTGCAGCGCTTCGCGCCCGGCGCGGCCGGCACCCTCGGAGAACTGCAGGCCTTCGATGGCCTCGACCATGCCGCAGGCGTGGATCACCCGCACGGCGAGCTTTTCGAGGTCTGCGGGAATCCGCTCGAGTCGGGCTTCCTCACGGATGATCCGGAAGGAATTGCGATAGATCTCCTGGCCATCGCGGATGTAGTCAATCATCAAGGTGCTCCGTCGGCAGGTCGAGCATGGCGCCTGCTTCATTCAAGGTAAGGTCGGTGGCGCGTAATGCGCCGAAGCCCGGCTGGCTTGCGTCACGCAGGTACAGGTCATAACGGCCGGGCGAGCGGGCCAGCAGGGTGGCCGGGGCAACATGGGCCACGGCGCAGGATCGGGGGCAACCGGACAAATGCACGCTGCCGGGCGCGCCCGGGCCGAGCAGCGCGGCCAGGGTCACAGCGTCGGCCTTGGTTTCGCCAAGCGCCTTGGCGCAGCCACTGCTGCCGGTACAGGCGCGGATACGCGCAAGCGGCTCCTGGTCGTGGCACAGCAGACCCAGGGCGGACAGGGCGGCCTGGGCCTGGCTGACGGCATGCGCCTGGACATTGGTCAGCACCAGGCTCTGCCAGGGGCTCAAGCGCAGGCTGCCATCGCCCAGTTCACGGGCGACACGGGCCGCCCCGCGCAGCATGGCCGGGGTCAGGCGGCCCTGCGGCGGGGCAACGCCCAAGGCCAGGCCCTGCGCCTGGGGCAGCACACCCAGCCACGAGGCGTTGTACGCTTCACGTCGCCAGCCGAGCACGGCGGCATCGCGGCGGATGGCCAGGCCAAGGCCGTCGATGAAGTCGCCTGGTGTATACACTTCGAGCAACTGGCGCATGCGCGAGTGGGCCGGGGTGGCCAGGTCGAGGAAGCGTTCCAGCACGGCACGCACCAGTATCAGGCCCTGCTCCAGTGGCACCGCGCCGAGCACCTGGCCGTCAGCCGGGCAGCCGGCCAGGCCGAACGCCAGCCAGGCCTGCTGCTCCAGGTGCAGGGCCGACAGCCACAGGTCATGAGGATGTTCGAGCATGGCCAGGCGCTCGCCGGCATCCAGCTGCACGGCGAACTTGGCCGACAGCTGATGAAAGCGCGGGGTACCTTCCAGCAGGCCGAGGATCTGCCCGGCCAGCGGCCGAGCGTCCAGCAGCATGGCCGGATCGTGGCCAGCCAGCGGGCTGAGCATCAGGTTACGCACATCGTCGCCGGCGGCCTCACGCGGGCCCAGGCCGGCTGCGAGCAAGGTCTCGACCAGGCCGTGGTGGTCGCTGCCGATGCCGCGGATCTGCAGGTTGCCGCGATTGGTGGCCTCGATCACACCGCCGGCGAAACGCTCGGCTGCCATCGCCACCGCGTCGGCCTGGTCGGCCAGTAACAGGCCGCCCGCCAGCTTGATGCGGCAGATACCGCCATCCCGGGCACTGACGATACGCCACAACCCCGGACAAGCCGAGGGGCGGGGCGCTACATGGGAGGTATGGGGCTGCGTCAATGGGGCATCCGGCAGTCTGTGAAAATGCGCTTGAGTGTAGAAGGCGCGGTATTATGCCTGCTTTGTCCGGCGGCATGAAAAGCCGGTGGTCGCGCATCATTCGAGTTTGCGCTGAAATTCTTGGGGCGCGCAGCGGCCTCCAAGATCCTCAAGAGGTATACATGGCACCCTGGCTGACAGTAGTAGGCATCGGCGAAGACGGCTTCAGCGGCCTGGGCAAGCAAGCCCGGCGTGCACTGCTGGGCGCGGCACGGATCTTCGGCAGCCCGCGCCAGCTGGCCCTGCTGCCGCGCTGCGTGGCCGGCGAGCGGCTGGGCTGGCCGAGCCCGTTCTCCCTCGCCCCGGTGCTGGCCCTGCGCGGCGAGCCGGTGTGCGTACTGGCCAGCGGCGACCCGATGTTCTACGGCGTCGGCGCCAGCCTGGCGCGCCAGGTGCCTGACGCAGAAATGCACGTGCTGCCGATGCCCTCCTCATGCGCCCTGGCCGCCGCGCGCCTGGGCTGGCCATTGCAGGACGTGGAGGTGCTGTCACTGGTCGCCCGGCCGCTGTCTGCACTGAATGCCCAGCTGCACGGTGGCGTGCGCCTGCTGGTGCTGAGCAACGACGGCGACAGCCCGGCGGCGATTGCCGCACTGCTGCGCGAGCGTGGTTTCGGGCCAAGCCGGCTACGGGTGTTCGAGCATCTGGGCGGGGCAGCAGAGCGTGAATTATCCGGCTCCGCCGAGGATTGGCCACATGCCCAGGTCGCTGCGCTCAACCTGGTGGCCATCGAATGCCGGGCTGCCCCCCACGCCCCTCGCCTGCACCGCCTCGCCGGGCTGCCGGACACCGCCTTCCGTCACGACGGCCAGCTGACCAAGCGCGATGTCCGCGCCATCACCCTCGCCCGCCTGGCGCCACAGCCCGGCGAACTATTGTGGGACGTCGGCGCGGGTTGCGGCTCGGTCGGTATCGAATGGATGCGCGCCCACCCCGCCTGTCGCGCCTTGGCCATCGAGGCCGACGAGGGTCGCCAGGGCTTTATCGAACACAACCGCGATGCACTCGGGGTTCCCGGCCTGCAACTGGTCCGCGGCAAGGCCCCGGCGGCCTTGCAAGGCCTGGAACAGCCCGATGCCATCTTCATTGGCGGCGGCGTCACCCGCGCCGGCGTGCTCGACCTGTGTTGGGCAAGCCTGCGCCCCGGCGGTCGCCTGGTAGCCAACGCAGTGACCCTGCAGAGCGAACTGGCCCTAGCGCAGTTTCGCGAACGCCTCGGCGGTGATCTGACCCGCCTCCACGTCGCGCATGCCCAGCCACTGGGCGCCTTCGACACCTGGCGCCAGGCACTGCCGATCACCCTGCTGGAGGTCGTGAAGCCCGCCGATGCGTGAAGAAACCCGTGAACAGCCTGCGCCCCTGCGCAGCGGCCTGACCACCGGTAGCTGCGCCACCGCCACCAGCCTGGCGGCCGCGCGCCTGCTGCTGAGCGGTACAAGCAGCGATGCGGTGAGTATCACCCTGCCCAAGGGCAAGGTAGTGCAGATGCGCCTGGAGTTCTGCCGGCTGAACGGTGACAGCGCCGAGGCAGGCACGCTCAAGGATGCCGGCGACGACCCGGACGTGACCCACGGCGCCCTGCTCTACAGCCAGGTGCGCCTGCTGGACGAAGCGGGCATCCGCTTTGTCGCCGGCACCGGTGTCGGCACCGTGACCCGCCCGGGGCTGGTGCTGGCCGTGGGTGAGCCGGCCATCAACCCGGTGCCACGGCGCATGATCAGCGAACACCTGCAAAGCCTGGCGGACGAATGCGGCTATGCCGGTGGCTTCGAGGTCACCGTCAACGTGCAGGGCGGTGAGCAGTTGGCGCTGAAAACCATGAACCCGCGCCTGGGTATTCTCGGCGGGCTGTCGATCCTCGGCACCAGCGGCATCGTCCGGCCGTTTTCCTGTGCGGCCTACATCGCCTCGATCCACCAAGGCATCGACGTCGCCCACACCAATGGCTACACGCACATTGCCGCGTGCACCGGCAACGCCAGCGAAGACACCATGCGCCGGGTCTATGGCCTGCCGGAAATTGCCCTGATCGAAATGGGTGACTTTGTCGGCGCGGTGCTCAAGCACCTGCGCAAGGTGCCGGTAGCGCGCCTGAGCCTGTGTGGCGGCTTCGGCAAGATCAGCAAGCTGGCGGCCGGGCACATGGACCTGCACAGCCGCCACTCCAGCATCGACTTGCCGCAACTGGCCGGCTGGGCTGCAGACATCGGTGCTGACGAAGCGCTGCAGGCGGCAATCAGGGCTGCCAATACCAGCCAGCAGGCCCTGGCGCTGGCGCATGCCGCTGGCATTGCACTGGGCGATGCGGTGTGCACCCATGCCCTGGCCTTCGCCCGCAGCGTCGTACCGGCCCAGGTGCAGGTGGAAGTGTTCGCCATCGACCGCCAGGGCGGCATCGTCGGCCAGGCGGGTGTGCAATGAACCGGCGTATCCTTCTACTGGGCGGCATCACCGAGGCCTTGGCCCTGGCCCGCCGCCTCGGCCCGCAGCACGTCTACAGCCTGGCCGGCATCGGCCGGGTGCCGCAGGACCTGCAATGCCAGGTTCGGGTGGGCGGCTTTGGCGGTGCCGAGGGCCTGGCGGGTTACCTGCGCGCGGCGGGCATCAGCTTGCTGATCGATGCCACCCACCCCTATGCCGCGCAGATCAGCCGCAATGCTGCCTTCGCGGCACGCAGTGTCGGGATCGCCTGCTGGGCATTGCGTCGCCCGGCCTGGCAGGCACAACCGGGGGACGACTGGCGCGAGGTTGACGACTGGGCCGGGTTGATCGACGCCCTCAAGCCGTTTCGCAGGCCGCTGTTCACCCTGGGGCGTGAGCCGCTGCAGCACCTGGCTGAAATTCCGCCCGGGCAGTTCTGGACCTTGCGCGCGCTGGAAGCGTGCCCTGGCAACGAGCGCTGTGAAGTGATTGGCGCGCGTGGGCCGTTCCATATCGATGATGAGCGGGCCTTGTTCCAGCGTCGTGGCATCGATGTGCTGATCAGCAAGAACAGCGGCAGCGTGGCGACCGAGCCAAAGCTGGAGGTAGCGCGGGAGCTGGGCCTGCCGGTGCTGGTGCTGAAGCGTCCGGTGCTGCCTGGTGTAGACCGGGTATTCGAATCGCTACCTGGCCTGGCCGCAGCACTCGACCTGTAGGAGCGTCACTCTTCAGAAGAAGTCCTACAGCCATTTCGGGCTTTTCTTTCAAGGCTTCGGCTGGCCCTCCGCCGCACTGTTGCCATAAACTCGCCTTCTCCCTCTGGAAGGCGCTACCCATATGGACATGCAATGGTGGATCTGGCTGGTCTTCGGCATCGCGCTGATGCTGCTCGAACTGGTTCTGCCGACGTTCTTCATCCTCTGGTTCGGCATTGGTGCCGTACTGGTTTCGCTCATTTCGCTGGCTGCTCCCGGCCTGCAGCTGGACATGCAGGTGCTGCTTTGGGTGCTGCTTTCGTCAGTCACCACGGCGCTATGGTTCAAACTGTTCCGGCGCAAGCCGGACGTGCGCTGGACAGCAGACAGCGTGATCGGTGAAGTCGGGCTGGTGACTGCTGCCGTCTCGGAGTTCCACAAAGGCCGGGTACGCTTCCAGAAGCCGATACTCGGCAACGAAGAATGGACCTGCATCGCCGACAGCGAGATCGCCGCCGGCGAGCGGGTACGCCTTACCGCCATCGAAGGGAATACCGCCCGGGTCATCCGGGCCTGAACCTGTATCAAAAGGAATTGCGCACCATGACCAGCCTCATCGTCGTCGCCGCCATCGCCCTGTTCGTCCTGATCACCGTGTTCAAGGGGGTGCGAATCGTGCCCCAGGGCGAGGAATGGATCGTCGAGCGCCTGGGCCGTTACCACAGCACGCTCAAGCCCGGCCTGAACATCGTCATTCCCTACATGGACGTGGTCGCCTACCGCCTGCCGACCAAGGACATCATCCTCGATGTGCAAGAGCAGGAAATCATCACCCGGGACAACGCGGTGATCGTCGCCAACGCCCTGTGCTTCGCCAAGGTGGTCGACCCGCAGAAGGCCTCCTACGGCGTGCAGAACTTCTCGTTCGCCGTCACCAGCCTGACCATGACTTCGCTGCGCGCCATCGTCGGTGCCATGGACCTGGACGAAGCGCTCTCCAGCCGCGAGCAGATCAAGGCGCGCCTGCGCGAGGCCATGTCCGAGCAGACCGAAGACTGGGGCGTGACCGTGCGCTCGGTGGAAATCCAGGACATCAAGCCGTCCGAGAACATGCAATTGGCCATGGAGCGCCAGGCGGCCGCCGAGCGTGAGCGCAAGGCCGACGTGACCCGCGCCGAAGGGGCCAAGCAGGCTGCGATCCTCGAGGCCGAAGCCCGCCTGCAGGCGGCCAGGCTGGATGCCGAGGCGCAGGTCAGCCTGGCCGAAGCCTCGGCACGGGCGATCACCCTGGTCAAGGACGCGGTGGGCAACGAGACCGTGCCGGCGATGTACCTGCTGGGCGAACGTTATGTCGGGGCCATGGAAAACCTGGCGGGCAGCAGCAATGCCAAGGTGGTGGTGCTGCCGGCGGACCTGCAAGAGACCGTGCGCGGGTTGATGGGGCGTGGCAAGGCTTGAACAGGCCGGGGGCGCTTGGCGCCCCTTCGCGACACCAGGCCGCTCCCATCAGGACCGTGCATGTTTGACCATGCGGCGATTCTCTCCGCGACACCATCCGCCTGCGTCACTTCACCGCACCCCGTCATTTTTACCTATACTCGGCCGTACAATAGCCACCACGATTCCTGACCGGATCTCTCCATGCCCCCACGTCGGCACATCGCCTGGATAGCCTGCCTCGCAGTGCTGTTCAACCTGCTGGCCATGCCGCTGTCCTCTGCTGCGCCCAAGGGCCCGGCCGAACAGCTGCTGTGGGGGGCTTTCTGTTCCAGCATGGCCAACAAGGCCAAGGTCGACGTTCAGGCCCTGGCCAAGATCGACCTCGGCCCGCAGAACGACGACAGCGCCAGCCTGATGAATTGCTGGTGCTGCTCTGGCGCCGCGCCGCTGCTGGCCCTGCCTGGCTACTCACCGCAGTTGCACAACCCGCCGACACGCTTCGCCGGGCTGCCGCCACCTGCCGCCGATAATCAACCCACGCCGCGCCAACTCTGGCCGGCAATCAACCCCCGTGCCTCTCCGCTGGCCTGAGTTCAACACGCTGTCTGCCTGAACCTGAACAGAAACGGAGATTCACCATGCTCAAGCACGCCCTCGTCATGGCCGCCCTGCTGCTGCCCGGCGCCTTTGCCAATGCCCACGAATACAGCGTGGGCGACCTGCATATCGCCCACCCCTGGTCGCTGCAGTTACCCCCCAACGCGCCCAACGTCGCGGCGTACTTCGTGGTGCACAACAATGGCCAGGCCGACGACCGCCTGCTCGCTGTCGACAGCCCGATCACTGACGACGCGCAGCTGCACGAACATGCCATGAGTGCCAGCGGCGCGATGAAGATGCAGCAGGTACCCAGCGTGGTGGTGCCCGCCGGCAAGGACCTGACCTTCGCCCCCAGCGCCTACCACGTGATGCTGATGCAGCCCAGGGACCGTAGCCTGCTCAGCGATGGCAAGCGCTTCCCGCTGACCCTGCACTTCGAAAAGGCCGGCGACATCACCGTTGAAGTGGCGGTGCAGAAGCAGGCGCCAGCGGACCCGCCCCAAGCCCACCAACACGCGCACTGACACCCGCTGACAGGCACTCGCCATGAGCCTGCCGCGCCACAGCTCCAGCCGTACCACCCGCCCTGAACACAGGCGCGCCGGTGGCGTATGGCTGAGCCTGTTCGCCATGTGGATGATCTTCATCGGCCCGCTGATTTCCCAGTCGATGCCGATGGACCACCCTGCCGGCATGAGCATGCCGATGGACATGCCAATGGCGGCAGGCCATCAGCATGCTGGCGACACCCATCACGGCCAGGCTGGCGATGGCCAGCTGCATGTGATGTGGGAAAAGTGTGGTTATTGCAGCCTGTTGTTCAACTGCCCGGCCCTGCCGCAGGCCCTCAGCCCGCTCTGCGCCGGCAGTGTCGTCCCCTCCCCCCAACTGCTCGCTCCCACGCGCCAGGGGCATGCCCGGCAGGCTGTATTCCCCGGCGCGCGCAGCCGCGCCCCGCCCTTTTCGATCAACGTCTGACCGTATTTTTTTGCACGGAGCCAGGCGGCTTCGTGCTGACTCATGACTGATCGACTGGAATCATTATGTCCGGCTGCACCCCTGTTTTTGCCTTGTCCCTGCGCGGGGCCCTCGCCGCCGTGTGCGGCTCGCTGCTTGCACCCATGGCCATGGCCGCCGAGCCCGGCCATGAAGGCCATGCCCACGACGCACCTGAGCTGAGCCCGACGGTCATCACCGCCGTGACCCCGAGTTCGCCGCTAACCGTGGTCACCAACCCGAAAGACCCGCGCCAGCCGGTGCCGGCCAGCGACGGCGCCGACTATCTGAAAACCATCCCGGGCTTTTCCGCCATCCGCGCCGGTGGTACCAACGGCGACCCGGTACTGCGTGGCATGTTCGGCTCGCGCCTGAACATCCTCACCAATGGCGGGCTGATGCTCGGCGCCTGCCCGAACCGCATGGACGCGCCCACTTCGTACATTTCACCGGAAACCTACGACCGCCTGACCGTGATCAAAGGCCCGCAAAGCGTGATCTGGGGGCCGGGAGGCTCGGCAGGCACGATCCTCTTCGAGCGCGAGCCGGAGCAGTTCGGCAGCCTCGGCAGCCGGGTCAACGCCAGCCTGCTGGCCGGCTCCAACGGCCGCTTCGACAAGGTTCTGGACGCCGCCGCCGGCAACCGCCAGGCCTATGCCCGCTTCGTCGGCAACCAGTCGCGCTCGGATGACTACCACGACGGCAGCGACAACACCGTGCCATCCCGCTGGGACAAGTGGAACGGCGATGTCGCCCTCGGCTGGACGCCCGACCAGGACACCTTGCTGGAGCTCACCGCCGGCAAGGGCGACGGTGAGGCCCGCTATGCCGGGCGCGGCATGGACGGCTCGCAGTTCAAGCGCGAAAGCCTGGGGCTGCGCTTTGAAAAGTCCAACCTCGGCGAGGTGCTCGACAAGGTCGAGGCGCAGGTCTACTACAACTACGCCGACCACGTGATGGACAACTACAGCCTGCGCACACCGTCGGGCAGCGGCATGATGGGCATGCCGATGGTCAGCAACGTCGACCGCCGCACCCTGGGCGCGCGCCTCAAGGCCACCTGGCGCTGGGCCGACGTGCAGCTGATCGGCGGCATCGACGCGCAGACCAACGAACATCGCAAACGCGGCGGCATGGGTGTTGACGCGCACAAGGGCCAGGCCTGGACCAAGGACGCCGACTTCCACAACTACGGCGCCTTTGGCGAGCTGACCTGGTACGTCAGCAGTGAAGACCGCCTGATTACCGGTGCCCGTCTGGACCGCGCCTCGGCCCGCGACTTCCGCGCAAACAGCGCGACCAACGGTGACACCCGCGCCGAAACCCTGCCGAGCGGTTTTGTCCGCTACGAGCACGACCTGGCAGCCATCCCGGCCACCACCTATGTCGGCCTTGGCCATGCCCAGCGCTTCCCCGACTACTGGGAGCTGTTCTCGCCCAAACTGGCACCACCCGGTGCAGCCAATGCCTTTGACGGTATCAAGCCAGAGAAGACCACCCAGCTCGACTTCGGTATCCAGTACCGCACCGAGCGCCTTGAGGCCTGGGCTTCGGGCTATGTCGGACAGATCCGCGACTACATCCTGTTCGACTACCGCAGCGGCATGATGGGCATGAGCACTTCGCAGGCACGCAACATCGACGCCCGCATCATGGGTGGCGAACTGGGGGCGGCCTACCAGCTGACCGACAACTGGAAGGCCGACGCCACCCTGGCCTATGCCTGGGGCAAGAACAGCAGTGACGGCACGGCACTGCCGCAGATGCCGCCCCTTGAAAGCCGCCTGGGCCTGACCTACAGCCGCGAGGTGTGGAGCGTGGGGGCACTGTGGCGGTTGGTGGCGGCGCAGAACCGCATCGCCGAGAACCAGGGCAACGTGGTCGGCAAGGACTACGACAACAGCGCCGGCTTCGGCGTGTTTTCGCTCAATGGTGCCTACAAGGTCAGCAACCACCTCAAGCTCAGCGCCGGGGTCGACAACCTGTTCGACAAGACCTACGCCGAGCACCTGAACCTGGCCGGCAACGCCGGGTTCGGCTACCCGGCCGCAGACCCACAACCGGTGACCGAGCCAGGCCGGACGTTCTGGACCAAGGTCGATTTCAGCTTCTGACAACAACCACGGGCGCAACCTGGTGTTGCGCCCTTCAGCGGGCAAAACTGGAGGTTCCCATGAGAGGAACACGCATCAATTTCTACAACCTGGCCTGGCGTTGGCACTTCTATGCCGGGCTGTTCGTGGCCCCGTTCATGATCCTGCTGGCGGTTACCGGGATCATCTACCTGTTCAAGCCGCAACTTGACCCGCTGCTGTACCGCGACCTGATGGTGGTCGAAGTCGGCCACCATCGGCAGGGCGCCGACACGATGCTGGCCGAAGTGCGCCAGGCCTACCCCAGGGGCCATGTCGGCCAGTACCTGCCGCCGCTGAACGCTGAACGCAGCGCGCAGTTCGTGGTGCATGACGGCGGGCGGGAACTGAATGTGTTCGTCGACCCTTACAGCGGCAGGATTCTCGGCGAGCAGGACGGCAAGCAGAACCTGCAGGCCATTGCCCGGGCCCTGCATGGTGAACTGATGGTCGGCACGCTCGGCGACCGCCTGGTGGAGCTGGCTGCGGGCTGGGGCATCGTACTGGTGGTGTCCGGCCTGTATTTGTGGTGGCCACGCGGGCGCAATGGCGCTGGCGTATTGTGGCCACGGCTATCGGCGCGCGGCCGTCTGTTGTGGCGCGACCTGCATGCAGTGACGGGCTTCTGGGGCTCGGCCTTGCTGTTGCTGATGCTGCTCAGCGGCATGACCTGGACCGGCCTGTGGGGCAAGCAATACGCCGATCTGTGGAACCGTTTTCCGGCGGCCATGTGGAACGACGTGCCGAAGTCCGACCAGCAGGTGGGCGAACTGAACAACGCGCACCGCCAGACGGTGCCTTGGGCGGTGGAGAACACGCCAATGCCGCAGTCCGGTGCGCACGCCGAACACGCCGGGCATCACATGATGTCGGAACAGCCCGCGGCCCCGCGGGTGAGCGTGCAACAGGTCGAGGACATCGCCGGCGCACGCCAGGTCGAGCCGGGTTACAGCATTACCTTGCCGACCACAGCTGACGGTGTGTTCACCATCGCGGTGTTTGCCGACGACCCACGCAACGACGCCACCCTGCATGTCGACCAGTACACCGGCAAGGTCCTGGCCGACGTGCGCTGGCAGGACTACAGCCTGGTGGCGCGGGCCACCGAGCTGGGGGTGATGCTGCATGAGGGCAAGATGTTCGGGGCGCTGAACCAGGTCGTCATCCTGCTGGTGTGCCTGATGATCCTGCTGGGCTCGGTGAGCGGGCTGGTGATGTGGTGGATGCGCCGGCCCGCGGGTGGCCTGGGCGTGCCGCCGCTGCGCCATGACCTGCCGCGCTGGAAGGCGGCAGTGGCGGTGATGCTGGTGCTGGGGCTGGTGTTTCCGCTGGTGGGGGTGTCGATGGTGGTGATGTGGCTGGTGGATAGCCTGGTGGTCAGGCGCCGCCGGAGGCTGGCCAGCGCTTGAGTGTTGGCCTGTGCCGGCCTCTTCGCGGGCTTGCCCGCTCCCACCAGATCATCAGAGATTTCGAGGCCTGTGGCGTACCTGTGGGAGCGGGCAAGCCCGCGAAGAGGCCGGCAGCTCAAAACACTGCTACCCAAAAGTCGAGTCGATCTGTCGCGCGCCAATCTGGAACGTGCGTGTTAGCCTACCCGGCTACCTCCGCCAAGACGACCGATTGTCCAATGGAATGCAGCCCATGACGCAAACTTCACCCACACCGCCAGATGAGCCACATCTGCAACGCAACCTGACCAACCGGCACATCCAGCTGATCGCCATCGGCGGCGCCATCGGCACCGGCCTGTTCATGGGCTCGGGCAAGACCATCAGCCTGGCCGGGCCGTCGATCATCTTCGTCTACATGCTGATCGGCTTCATGCTGTTCTTCGTCATGCGCGCAATGGGCGAACTACTGCTGTCGAACCTCAACTACAAGTCGTTCATCGACTTTTCCGCCGACCTGCTGGGCCCCTGGGCCGGCTATTTCACCGGCTGGACCTACTGGTTCTGCTGGGTAGTCACCGGTATCGCCGACGTGGTCGCCATCGCCGCCTACACCCAGTTCTGGTTCCCCGAGCTGCCACAGTGGCTCCCGGCGCTGGCCTGCGTGGGCGTGCTGCTGTCGCTCAACCTGGTGACGGTGAAGATGTTCGGCGAACTGGAGTTCTGGTTCGCCCTGGTCAAGATCGTCGCCATTCTCGGCCTGGTCGCGACCGGCCTGTACATGGTCATCAGCGGCTTCACTTCGCCCAGCGGGCGCACCGCGCAGCTGGCCAACCTGTGGAACGATGGCGGCATGTTCCCCAATGGCCTGATGGGCTTCTTCGCCGGGTTCCAGATCGCCGTGTTCGCCTTCGTCGGTATCGAGCTGGTGGGCACCACCGCCGCCGAAGCGAAGAACCCGGAACGCACCCTGCCACGGGCGATCAATTCGATCCCGGTGCGGATCATCATGTTCTACGTACTGGCCCTGATCGCGATCATGGCCGTGACCCCTTGGCGCGACGTGGTGCCGGGCAAGAGCCCGTTCGTCGAGCTGTTCGTGCTGGCTGGCCTGCCGGCTGCTGCCAGCATCATCAACTTCGTGGTGCTGACCTCGGCAGCGTCGTCGGCCAACGGCGGCGTGTTCTCCACCAGCCGCATGCTATATGGCCTGGCGCAGGAGGGTGATGCACCCGGGGCGTTCGAGAAACTGTCGAGCCGCTCGGTGCCGGCCAACGGGCTGTACTTCTCGTGCACCTGCCTGCTGCTGGGTGCAGTGATGATCTACCTGGTGCCCAACGTGATCGAGGCATTCACCCTGATCACCACCGTTTCGGCGGTGTTGTTCATGTTCGTCTGGACCTTGATCCTGCTGTCGTACCTGCGCTACCGCAAGCACCGCCCGGCGCTCCACCAGGCGTCGAAATTCAGGATGCCTGGCGGGCGTTTCATGTGCTACGTGTGCCTGGTGTTCTTTGCCTTCATCCTGGTGTTGCTGAGCCTGGAGGCAGACACACGCTCGGCGTTGCTGGTGACGCCGATCTGGTTCGTGCTGCTGGCGGTAACCTACCAGTTCGTGCGCAGCAAGCGTCATCCGCGCACGGCGGTGCGTAACGGCTGATGGCCTCGGGGCTGCCTTGCAGCCCCAATCCTGTGCACACCCATCGCCCAGGCACCAAGCTGGATCCAACCCACGCCCCAACACCTCGCACATCCGCTCTATTGCGCACCTTCCGCCGTTAGGCACACCCCTTGCAACACCCCTCCCCGCTGCCCAACACCCTAAAAAAAACTCAGCGGAGAGAGCACATGAAGCGTCGCAGTCTGATCAAGGCCTTTACCCTCAGCGCATCTATCGCCGCGATGGGCCTGAGCTGGAGTATCCAGGCCGCCGAGACCATCAAGGTCGGCATCCTGCATTCGCTGTCCGGGACCATGGCGATTTCCGAGACCTCGCTCAAGGACATGGCGCTGATGACCATCGACGAGATCAACGCCAAGGGCGGCGTGAACGGCAAGCTGCTCGAACCGGTGGTGGTCGACCCCGCCTCCAACTGGCCGCTGTTCGCTGAAAAGAGCCGCCAGCTGCTGACCCAGGACAAGGTCGCGGTGGTGTTCGGCTGCTGGACCTCGGTGTCGCGCAAATCCGTGCTGCCGGTGTTCGAGGAACTCAACGGCCTGCTGTTCTACCCGGTGCAGTACGAAGGCGAAGAAATGTCGCCGAACGTGTTCTATACCGGCGCCGCGCCCAACCAGCAGGCGATCCCGGCCGTCGAGTACCTGATGAGTGAAGACGGCGGTAGCGCCAGGCGCTTCTTCCTGCTGGGCACCGACTACGTCTACCCACGCACCACCAACAAGATCCTGCGCGCCTTCCTGCACAGCAAGGGCGTGGCCGACAAGGACATCGAAGAGGTGTACACGCCGTTCGGTCACAGCGATTACCAGACCATCGTCGCCAACATCAAGAAGTTCTCTGCCGGTGGCAAGACTGCGGTCATTTCCACCGTCAACGGCGATTCCAACGTGCCCTTCTACAAGGAGCTGGCCAACCAGGGCCTGAAAGCCACCGACGTGCCGGTGGTGGCGTTCTCGGTGGGCGAAGAAGAGCTGCGCGGCATCGACACCAAGCCGCTGGTGGGGCACCTGGCGGCGTGGAACTACTTCGAGTCGGTGGATAACCCGGTCAACCAGAAGTTCGTCGCCGACTGGAAGGCCTACGCCAAGGCCAAGGGCCTGCCGGGTGCCGACAAGGCGGTGACCAACGACCCGATGGAGGCCACCTATGTGGGCATCCACATGTGGGCCCAGGCCGCCGAGAAGGCCAAGTCCACCGACGTCGACAAGGTGCGCGAGGCACTCGCGGGGCAGACCTTCAAGGCCCCCTCGGGCTTCACCCTGACCATGGACAAGACCAACCACCACCTGCACAAGCCGGTGATGATCGGCGAGATCCAGGATGACGGGCAGTTCAGTGTGGTATGGGAAACCGAGCAGCCGCTGCGGGCGCAGCCTTGGAGCCCGTTCATTCCGGGGAATGACAAGCGGCCTGACTATGCAGTGAAAGGTAACTGAGTGCATTGGGGCTGCTTTGCAGCCTATTCGCGGGCGCGCCCGCTCCCACAGCGCCTCTGCTGTACCTGTGGGAGCGGGCATGCCCGCGAAGAATCCAACCCCGATTTCCAGGATTGCCCGCATGCTCAGACTGCTGCTCACCCTGCTCCTGCTACTACCCCTGGCCACCCAGGCCAACGAGGGCGAATTCTTCCTCAGCGCCAAACCCGCCGAACAGGCCCGCCTGCTCGAAACCTGGGCGGCGCAGCCGGATGCCGCGCGCCTGCCGTTGCTGCAGAACCTGCGCCAAGGCCGCATCGGCGCCGACGACACCCGTAAGGTGCGCCTGAACAACCGCCTGCGCGGCCTGATCGACAACGCCCTGGCCAGCCACCAGCTGCTCAGCGATGACAGCGCCACGCGGCTGGCCGCTGCCCAGCAACTGCAAAAGAGCGCGCAGCCGGCACAAATGGCATTCCTTGACCGACGCTTCGCCACTGAGCCGGACGCCGCCGTGCACGCCGCCCTCGGCCTGGCGCTGGCCAACCTGCAACTCGGCGCCAGCGAGCCGGCGGTACGCCTGGCTGCCGTGCGCCTGCTCGGCGAAACCGGCGACCCCCTGGCGCGCACCCGCCTCGAAGCCCTGTTGCAAGCGGGCGCGGAAACCGACCCAGGCGTGCGCACCGCAGCCGAAACCAGCCTGGCCCAGGTGCAGCGCAAGCTGTTGGTCGGCGAACTGCTCGGCCAGGCGTTCAGCGGCCTGTCACTAGGCTCGATCCTGCTGCTGGCGGCCCTGGGCCTGGCCATCACCTTCGGCCTGCTCGGGGTCATCAACATGGCCCACGGCGAAATGCTCATGCTCGGCGCCTACAGCACCTACATGGTCCAGGTGCTGCTGCAGCGCTACGCCCCCGGCGCCATCGAGTTCTACCCGCTGCTCGCCCTGCCGGTGGCCTTCGCTGTCAGCGCCGGGGTCGGCATGGCCCTGGAGCGCACGGTGATCCGCCATCTCTACGGCCGTCCCCTGGAAACCCTGCTGGCGACCTGGGGCATCAGCCTGATCCTGATCCAGGCCATTCGCCTGCTGTTTGGCGCGCAGAACGTCGAAGTCAGCAACCCGGCCTGGCTGTCCGGTGGCATCCAGCTGCTGCCCAACCTGGTGCTGCCGTACAACCGCCTGGTGATCATCGGCTTCGCCCTGGCCGTGGTGCTGCTGACCTGGCTGCTGCTCAACCGTACGCGGCTGGGCCTGAACGTGCGTGCGGTCACCCAGAACCGCAACATGGCGGCGTGCTGCGGGGTGTCCACCGGGCGCGTCGACATGCTCGCCTTCGGCCTCGGCTCGGGCATCGCCGGGCTGGGCGGCGTAGCCCTGAGCCAGGTCGGCAACGTCGGCCCCGACCTGGGCCAGAGCTACATCATCGACTCGTTCCTGGTGGTGGTGCTGGGCGGTGTCGGCCAGCTGGCCGGCAGCCTGTGGGCAGCGTTCGGCCTTGGCATCGCCAACAAACTGCTGGAGCCGCAGATCGGTGCCGTGCTCGGCAAGATCCTCATCCTTGCGCTGATCATTCTGTTCATCCAGAAGCGCCCGCAAGGCCTGTTTGCTCTCAAGGGACGGGTAATCGACTGATGAACCAGCCACTGCTTGTCACTGCTACGCAAAAGGCCGGGCCGCGCCTGTCGCTGGCCATCGGCGCGCTCGTCGTCCTGCTGCTGGTGGCCTTGCCGCTGCTGTCGCTGTTGCCGGCGGAGCATGCCCTGCAGGTGTCGGCCTACACCCTGACCCTGGTCGGCAAGATTCTCTGCTATGCCATCGTGGCCCTGGCGCTGGACCTGGTCTGGGGCTACGCCGGGCTGCTGTCGCTGGGCCATGGCCTGTTCTTCGCCCTCGGCGGCTACGCCATGGGCATGTACCTGATGCGCCAGGCCGCCGGTGACGGCCTGCCGGGCTTCATGACGTTTCTTTCGTGGAGCGAATTGCCCTGGTACTGGGCTGGCACCCAGCATTTCGCCTGGGCCCTGTGCCTGGTGGTGCTGGCACCCGGGCTGCTGGCGCTGGTGTTCGGCTGGTTCGCCTTCCGCTCACGAATCAAGGGTGTGTATTTCTCGATCATGACCCAGGCCCTGACCTTCGCCGGCATGCTGCTGTTCTTCCGCAACGAGACCGGCTTCGGCGGCAACAACGGCTTTACCAGCTTTCGCACCATCCTCGGCTTCGACATCGCCGCCCAGGGCACCCGGGCTGTGCTGTTTCTGCTCACCGTCGGCCTGCTGTTGGCCAGCCTGTACCTGTGCTGGGGCCTGACCCGCAGCAAGTTCGGCCGCCTGCTCACTGCGGTGCGCGATGCCGAGAACCGCCTGATGTTCTGCGGCTACGACCCGCGCGGTTTCAAGCTGCTGGTATGGGTGCTCAGTGCCGTGTTGTGCGGCCTGGCCGGTGCGTTGTACGTGCCGCAGGTAGGCATCATCAACCCTGGCGAAATGTCGCCGACCAATTCCATCGAAGCCGCCGTGTGGGTAGCCCTGGGTGGCCGCGGCACGCTGCTCGGCCCGCTGCTCGGCGCCGGCCTGGTCAATGGCATGAAAAGCTGGTTCACCGTGGCCTTCCCGGAGTTCTGGCTGTTCTTCCTCGGCGCGCTGTTCATCCTGGTCACGCTGTACCTGCCCAAGGGTGTGGTGGGCCTGCTGAAGAAAAGGAGCCAGCCATGAGAGGCGTACCCCCGGTCCACCCGGAGTTCATGCTCGAACCTGTGTTCGACACCCTCGGCAGCGGCCGCGATGCGATCGGCCTGGGCCAGAGCCGCAAGGCTGGCCTGGACACCCGCCATGGCACGGTGCTCAGCCTTGAAGACATCAGCGTCAGCTTCGACGGCTTCAAGGCCCTCAACGCGCTGAACCTGTACATCGGTGTCGGCGAACTGCGCTGCATCATCGGTCCCAACGGCGCCGGCAAGACCACGATGATGGACGTGATCACCGGCAAGACCCGGCCCGACACCGGCAGCGCCTTCTTCGGCGACACCCTCGACCTGACCCGCATGAGCGAATACCAGATTGCCCAGGCCGGCATCGGCCGCAAGTTCCAGAAGCCCACGGTGTTCGAGGCGCTGACGGTGTTCGAGAACCTCGAGCTGGCGCTGAAGACCGACAAGTCGGTGTGGGCCAGCCTGACGGCGCGGCTCGGTGCTGAACAACGCCAGCGTATCGAGGAAGTGCTGGCCACCTTGCGCCTGCTGCCCCTGGCCCAGCGCCAGGCGGGCCTGCTGTCGCATGGGCAGAAGCAGTTCCTGGAGATTGGCATGCTGCTGGTGCAGGAGCCGCAACTGCTGTTGCTGGACGAGCCGGTAGCCGGCATGACCGACGCCGAGACCGAGTTCACCGCCGAGCTGTTCAAGGGCCTGGCCGGCAAGCACTCGCTGATGGTGGTGGAGCATGACATGGGCTTTGTCGGCAGCATTGCCGACCATGTGACCGTGCTGCACCAGGGCAGTGTGCTGGCGGAAGGGTCGTTGGCGCAGGTGCAGGCGGATGAGCGGGTGGTCGAGGTGTATCTGGGCCGCTAGCCATGGATACCTGTGCCGGCCTCTTCGCGGGCTTGCCCGCTCCCACAGGTTTTGCACCAGTTTCCAGAGCTGTGCAGTACCTGTGGGAGCGGGCAAGCCCGCGAAAGGGCCGGCACAGGCACAGCAACAATTTCAGGAATGCACACATGCTCAAGATCGACACCCTGCACCAGTACTACGGCGGCAGCCACATCCTGCGCGGCCTGTCCTTTGAAGCCAGGATCGGCGAAGTCACCTGCCTGCTGGGCCGCAACGGCGTGGGCAAGACTACCCTGTTGCGTTGCCTGATGGGCCTGGTGCCCGCGCGCGACGGCAGCATCGAATGGGAAGGCAAGCCGATCACCGCGCTCAAGCCCCAGCAGCGTGTCCATGCCGGCATCGCCTATGTACCCCAGGGCCGCGAAATCTTCCCGCGCCTGAGCGTCGAGGAAAACCTGCTGATGGGGCTGTCGCGCTTCCCCGCTCGCGAAGCCCGCGAAGTGCCGGCGTTCATCTACGAGTTGTTCCCGGTACTCGAGCAGATGAAGCAACGCCGTGGCGGCGACCTGTCCGGCGGCCAGCAGCAACAGCTGGCCATCGGCCGCGCCCTGGCCAGCCGCCCGCGCCTGCTGATCCTCGACGAGCCGACCGAAGGCATCCAGCCCTCGGTGATCAAGGAAATCGGCGCGGTCATCCGCCGCCTGGCCGAGCGTGGCGACATGGCCATCCTGCTGGTGGAGCAATTCTATGAGTTTGCCGAGGCGCTGGCCGACCAGTACCTGGTGATGGCCCGTGGCGAGATCATCCAGCGTGGCCGTGGCGAAAACATGCAGGCGGAAGGTGTGCGCGGGCTGGTAACCATTTAACCTGCGCACAACGAACCTGCGAGACGCTGCCATGATTCACCAAATCCGCGATGCCCTGCCTGCCGACGTGCCGGGCATCCTCGACATCTACAACGACGCGGTGCGCAACACCACGGCGATCTGGAACGAAACCCCGGTGGACCTCGGCAACCGCCAGGCCTGGTTCGAATCACGGGCGCAGCAGGGTTACCCGATCCTGGTGGCGGTGGATGACAGCGGCGTGCTCGGCTATGCCTCGTTTGGCGACTGGCGGCCGTTCGAGGGCTTTCGCCATACCGTGGAACACTCGGTGTATGTCCGTGGCGATCAGCGTGGCAAGGGACTGGGGCCGGTGTTGATGGCGGCATTGATCGAGCGTGCGCGTGACTGTGGCAAGCATGTGATGGTGGCCGCCATCGAGAGTGGCAATGCGGCATCGGTGCGCATTCATGAGCGCCTGGGCTTTGTGGTGACCGGGCAGATGCCGCAGGTGGGGGTGAAGTTTGGCCGCTGGTTGGACCTGACCTTCATGCAACTGGTGCTGAACCCGGGGGCTGAACCCAACTGATATGCCACTGGTGCGCCTCCCTGTAGGAGCGGCCTTGTGTCGCCATGGGCTGCGACGCAGCCCCGGCAATCTTGACCCAGAGCGACAATCAGGGGCTGCTTTGCAGCCCATCGCGACACAAGGCCGCTCCTACAGGGCCCAGCGTCAGTCGCCCCTGCACCAACTCACATCTGGATGAACCTGCCCAAACGCTGCCTCAGCATGCTGTTTTCGCTGCGCAACTGCCGCACTTCCTGCAGCAGCTCCAGCGCCAGCGCCACCCCTTCCCACTCCAGCTCCAGCTCCTCGTGCAGCTTGGCCGCGCGTTTGGCCAGCAGCGGCGCCTGATCGTCGAACAACCAGTCCTCCGGCGTTCGCCCGGAGGGTTCGACAATGCCGTGCTCGACGATTTCGATCACGCAGTCAGCCGTGAGGTCGGCCTCCTGACACAAGGTACGCATGTCCAGTTGAACGATCAGGGTGCTGCTCATGGTCACTTACTCCATTGTGTCCTCGGGTTGAACGCCGCCTTCTCGGAAAGCTGGGTCCACAGTTCACGGGTAGTGGCATCGGAGGTGGTGGGCATCACCACCTTCAGCTGTGCATACAAGTCGCCGCGCTCGCCCTTCTTGTTCAACAGGCCCATGCCCTTGACCCGCAGGCGCTGGCCGGTCTGGCTGTCGGGGCGGATGGTCAGGTTGATCTGGCCGGTCAACGTCGGCACCGCCACCTTGGTACCCAGGGCAGCCTCCCACGGCGCCAGCGGCACGGTAATGATCAAGTCATGGCCTTCGACATCGAACAGCGGGTGCGGTGCCATGCGGATGGTCAGGAACAGGTCGCCGTTGGCCCCGCCAGCGCTGCCCGGCGCGCCCTGGCCCTTGAGGCGGATACGCTCGCCATCGGTCACCCCGGGCGGAATCTTCACGTTCAGGGTCTTGGTGGAGAAGCCGGTGCGCTGGCCCAGCGCATTGGTCTGCGGCACCTGGAAGCTGATCTGCTTGGACTCCTTGTTCAGGGTCTCTTCAAGGAATACCGCCAGTTCAAGCTCCACGTCCTGCCCTCGCCTGCCGGCACTGCGTTGCTGCTGCCGGGTACCACCAAAGGGGTTGCCACCCCGGCTACCAAATATGGAACTGAAGAAGTCGGAAAAATCACCGCCTTCGAAGCCGCCGCCACCGCCACGGCTTTCCCAGCCCGGCGGTGCCTGGAACGGCCGGCCATGCTGGCCACCGTATTTGCGAATTTCGTCGAACTCGGCACGTTTCTGCGCGTCGCCCAGCACTTCGTAGGCCTCGTTGGCCTCCTTGAATTTTTCCTCGGCGTCGCGCTCCTTGCTGACATCGGGGTGATACTTGCGCGCCAGCTTGCGGTACGCGGCCTTGATCGCCTTCTCGTCCGCCGTGGGCTCTACGCCAAGTATCTTGTAGTAGTCTTTGAAGTCCATCTATGGATCACCAATGTGAATGTGCGTGTTGCCATTGAAGATAGGGCTCAAGCATAGCCTTTCAAGACCGCTTTGGGTTTGCTCCAGGGCAGACGACCGGTCTTGATTCTGTGGCCAACTGGCATACACTGCGCGGCCGTTTTGCCTCCGGAAGCTCATTCCCCATGTCTGACGTATCCCCGGCCCGCGCCCTGGGCATCGACTTTGGCACCTCCAACTCCACGGTTGGCTGGCACCGTCCGGGTGTCGAGTCGCTGATTGCCCTGGAAGACGGCAAGATCACCCTGCCCTCGGTGGTGTTCTTCAACATCGAGGAACGTCGCCCGGTGTATGGCCGCCTGGCACTGCACGAGTACCTGGAAGGCTACGAAGGGCGCCTGATGCGCTCGCTGAAAAGCCTGCTGGGGTCCAAGCTGATCAAGCACGATACCAGCGTGCTGGGCAGCGCCCTGCCGTTCAAGGACCTGCTGGGCATGTTCATCGGCGAGTTGAAGAAGCGCGCCGAGGCCACGGCCGGCCGCGAGTTCGACCAGGTAGTGCTGGGCCGCCCGGTGTTCTTCGTCGACGAAGACCCGGCCGCGGACCAGGAGGCCGAGGACACCCTGGCCGAAGTGGCACGCAAGATCGGCTTCAAGGATGTGTCGTTCCAGTACGAGCCGATTGCCGCCGCCTTCGACTACGAGTCGGGCCTCAGCCGCGAAGAGCTGGTGCTGATCGTCGATATCGGCGGTGGTACCTCGGACTTCACCCTGATCCGCCTGTCGCCCGAGCGCCACCTGGTCGCCGAGCGGCAGAGCGACATCCTCGCCACCGGCGGCGTGCACATCGGCGGTACCGACTTCGACAAGCAACTGAGCCTGCAGGGCGTGATGCCGCTGTTCGGCTACGGCAGCCGCATGAAGAGCGGTGCGCTGATGCCGACCAGCTACCACCTCAACCTGGCCACCTGGCACACCATCAACGCCTTGTACTCACAAAAGTCGCAGCTGGCCCTGGGCAGCATGCGCTATGACATCGAGGACACGCTGGGCATCGACCGTCTGTTCAAGCTGATCGAAGAGCGTGCCGGGCACTGGTTGGCGATGGAAGTGGAGGCCAGCAAGATCGAGCTGACCGAGCAGCAGAGCCGGCGCGTCGACCTCGGCCGCATCGAGCGCGAGCTGGGCGTGGACCTGTCCCGTACGTTGTTCGAGGCAGCTATCGAAGGGTTGCTGGAGCGCGTGCGTGGCAGCGTGAGCGAACTGCTGGCCAAGGCGGGTGTCAGCGAGACCCAGGTCGACACGGTGTTCTTCACCGGCGGTTCCAGCGGGATCCCGGCGCTGCGCAACAGCGTGGCGGCGATGCTGCCGAATGCGCGGCATGTGGAAGGCAACATCTTTGGCAGCATTGGCAGCGGGCTGGCCATCGAGGCACGCAAACGTTACGGCGTGGCCTGAGCCAGGCTCTTCGGCCTGTGCCGGCCCCTTCGCGGGCTTGCCCGCTCCCACAGGGACCGCACAGTACCCACGGCCTGTGCAATACCGGTGGGAGCGGGCAAGCCCGCGAAGGGGCCGGTACAGGCTATTGAACAATCAGACCAGCTCCGCCCGCTTCAGCTCGCTCTTCAGGTAGGCATAGTAGACCGGCCCCGCCACCACCCCCGGCAAGCCGAAGGCCGCCTCGAACACCAGCATCGCCAGCAGCAGCTCCCATGACTTGGCGCTGATCTGCCCGCCCACGATCCGCGCGTTGAGGAAGTACTCGACCTTGTGGATGACGATCAGGTACCCCAGCGCCGCCGCCGCCACCCAGATCGACAGCGACAGGCCGACGATGGTGATCAGGGTGTTCGACATCAGGTTGCCGATCACCGGCAGCAGGCCGAGCAGGAAGGTCAGCACGATCAACGTCTTGGTCAGCGGCAGGTGCACGTCGAACATCGGCAGTACCACCGCCAGGAAGATGCCGGTGAAGGTGGTGTTCAGCAGCGAGATCTTGATCTGCGCGAAGACGATGTTGCGAAACGCCTGCACCAGCAGGCTCAGGCGCTCGAACAACGCCGCCGCCAGGGGTTTGCGCCGGGAGATGTCAGGGATGCGCTGCAAGGCGACGATGGCACCGAGGATCATGCCGATCAGCAAGGTGACGAACATGTGCGCCATGCCCTTGCCCACCAGCTGCAGGTCGCTGAGGTGGCTCTTGATCCAGTCACCGATGGCCACCTTGAACTCTGCCGCACTGGCGGGAAGGTAGCCTTCGATGAACGGCGGCAGCTGCCCGCGGGCACGCTCCACCAGGGCCATGAACTTGTCCAGCGAAGCGCCGGGGTTTTCCGCTTCATGCAGCAGGAAACTGAAGGCACCGGCGATCAGCAAGGCCAGGCTGATGACCACCAGTGTGCCAAGCAGCGCTACGGCCAGCCAGCGCGCGCGTTGCCCGGCAATCAGCGGCTGCAGCCGTGGGGTGAGCATGTTGACCAGCTCGAACACCAGCAGACCGGCCAGCAGGCTTGGCAGCAACTTCAGGGGCAACGCCAGCAACAGGCCGGCAAATACGATGATCCAGCTGGCCAGGGTGACCTGGCGGGGGGTGAAGGTCATACAGCCTCAACGGCAGACAACGGGAAAGACCCGCAGTCTGCCAGCGTTACGCTTGCAGGCATAGGCGCAGGTCATTTCTTCTTCAGACAGTCGCTCATGAACGCCTTGCGCTCATCCCCCTTGAGGGCCTTGCTGGTGGCGTCGGCGTTGCAGGTCTTCATCTTCTCCTGCTGGGTTTGTGGCACCTCCTTTTTCAGGCAGGTGCTCATGAAGGCTTTGCGCTCATCGCCCTTCAGGGCCTTGGCGGTGGCGTCGGCGTTGCAGGTTTTCATTTTTTCCTGCTGCGCGGTAGTGGCAGCGAAGCCTTGGGCGCTGAACAACACCGCCAATACCAGTAAAGGGATTTGCAGCACTTTCATGGAGTGGTCTCCTTGGCTCCGCGCCCGATGCGCGGGGGTCGAGCTGAGTGTAGCCAAGAATTCTCAACGCTTTGTTCGCACCTGGCGACGGTACTGCTCGGGTGTACAGCCGGCCTGGCGCTGGAACATGGCGATGAACGCCGACGCGCTGCTGTAGCCCAGGTCGAAGGCGATGGCCTGGATCGGCAGGCCGGCTTCCAGCGCATCGATGGCGTGCAGGAAACGCAGGCGCAGGCGCCATTCACCGAAACTGATACCCAGTTCACGCAGGAACTGACGGGCCAGGGTGCGTTCGCTGACATGCGCCCGGGCAGCCCAGTCAGCCAGTGGGCGGTTGTCGCCGGGCGCGGCGGCAAGGGCATCGAGCACCTGGCGCAAACCTTCGCTGTGGGCAAACGGCAGGTAGCAGGCCTGGGTCGGTGCCAGCATCAGCTGGTCGAGCAGCACCTGCACCAGGCGCTGGTCGCGCTCGCCCTCGGCTACCCGCAGGTCGCGCCGGGCGAAGTCGGCCAGGATCGCCTTGAGGATGTCGCTGATCATCAGGCTGCACGGTTGCTGCGGCAAGGCGGCACACAGGCGGCGGTCCAGGTAGATCGAACGGTACACGATGGCGTGCGGGTTGTAGCAGCCGTGCTCGGTATCGGGCGGCACCCACACCGCATACTGCGGCGGCGACAGGAAGCGTTGGCCGGCGACGTCCAGTTGCATCACGCCGTGCGCGGTGTAGTTGAGCTGGCCCCAGGTGTGGCGATGCAAGGCACTGTGGGTATCGGCGCCGAATTCGTCGTGGCGGAAGTACACCGGCGCCGGGAGCTGGCTGAACTGGGGGATTTCGAGGTATTTGCGCGGCATGCTGACTGTTTCGCGGGGCGGGTTGTCTGGCTGGAAGTATAGGCTTGCAGACAGACAGTTGATAATGGGCGGCATCCGGGCCTGCTGCGCAGGTCATCGCGACACAAGGCCGCGCCTGCACGGCGAGCTCGTATCGTAGCGGCCTTGTTTGGCGGTGGCCGCAAAGCCGCCCAATCTGCCCGCAACGAGTATCGCGCTCCATGAATTACCTCTTCCCGCTCACCGCCATCCTGATCTGGGCCGGCAACACTGTGGTCACCAAGATGTCCGCCGGTGCCATCCACCCCGCCGAGATCGGCTTCTACCGCTGGCTGCTGGCCGCCCTGCTGTTCACACCGGTCCTGCTGCCCGCCGTATGGCGCAACCGCGCGGCCATCCGCCCGCACCTGGCCAAGGTGTGCGTGCTCGGCGTGCTGGGCATGGCGCTGTACCAGAGCCTGGCGTACTTCGCCGCCGGCATCACCAGTGCCACCAACATGGGCATCATCCTTTCGCTGATGCCGTTGATGGCGCTGGCGCTGTCCATCGCCTGGTTGGGCCAGCGCCTCAGCTACGGCGCCTTGCTGGGGGCCGTGGTGTCGTTCTTCGGCGTGCTTGAAGTGGTCAGCGCCGGAGACCCGGCCAGCCTGCTGAAGCAGGGCCTGAACAGTGGCGACCTGTTGATGCTGGTGGCCACCCTGGCCTACGCGCTGTACAGCTTCCTGTTGAAGAAGTGGCAACTGCGCCTGCCACCGATGCAGTTGCTGTACTTGCAGGTGCTGGTAGCCATCGTCGTGCTGCTGCCGTTGTTCCTGCTGTCGGAAAAAACAGGCCTGAACAACCGCAACATCGGTCTGGTGCTGTACGCCTGCGTGCTGGCCTCGATGATTGCGCCATTGCTGTGGATGCAGGCGGTGCATCGCCTGGGGCCAAGCCGCACCACCTTGTTCTTCAATCTGCTGCCCCTGGTCACCGCAGTCATCGCCGCCGTGGCACTCGGAGAGCAACTGGCCCGCTATCACCTGGTCGGTGGTCTGCTGACCCTGGCCGGCGTGCTGCTGGCCGAACGCTGGACCACGCCGATCCGCCGCTAGAGCCCGGCCGCCTTGAGCCGGGCGGCATGCTCGGTGAATAGCCGCACCGGCTCGGCCCCCTTGCCGATGGCCCCCAGGGACTGGTTGACGATGTCCAGGTGGTCGAGCGGGTAAGCGTCGCCGATCACCTGACCCAGGTGCGAGCTGCAGCGCCCGACCATGCCGTCGCTCTGGCCCTTCTCCTTGACGAAACTACACGCGAACAGGCGGCAGAAGTAGTTGCTGCCATCGAAACGGTTGCGCCCCCGGTCGGTCAGGCCAGGCTGCAAGGTGCCGGACCAGGAGTAATAGCGGACGCCATCGACCTGATAGGCCCCTTCCCCGCCCCAGGTATCTGGCAAGCCCTGTGGACAAGCCTGGTTGAAGCGTGCCACCCCGCTGCTGGTCAGCGCCTGGTGCGAGGCGTGCACATCCACCGGCAGCGGGTCGCGGCGCCAGCCGGTTTCCAGCCACACCAGCAGCACGGCGATACCGTGCAGCAAGGCCTTGAGCAAGCGCCCCTGGGCCGAGTCGCCAGGTGCGTTGCGTTCCAGGTAGTCGGCCAGTTCCGAACCCTGGTTGGGCCCGGCCACCGAGGTGACCGACGCCACCCGCTCGGGCCGCCTGGCAGCAGCGTAGCGTGCGTCCAGGGCCCCTTGGCTGTGGCCGATGAGGTTGACCTTTTCGACATTGTTGCGCTGGCAGATATCTTCAATGATCGCCAGCAGCTGCTCGCCGCGCACCTCGCTGCAATGCAGCGGCGAAACCTGCACCGGGAACACCTGCGCCCCGCCCTTGCGCAGTGCCGGCACGATGCCGAACCAGTAGGGATAGAACAGCACCCGTACAAACCCCAGCATGCCCGGCACCAGCACCAACGGGTATCGCGTGGCCAATTCCTGCTGCATCGCCAGCCCCTTTCCGTGGACGACCGGCCAACACTACAGCGGCCCTGATGAACAGCGCAATCGAACTCTGGGCGCCCGCTGCGGTTCCAAAGCCAACAGACCCTTTGCAAGGAGCGGGAACATGTACAAGCAGACCCTGGCAATCCTCCTGGCCAGCGCCACCCTCGCCGCCTGTGGCAGCCGCCCGGAAAACCCCGTGGATTACGTCACCTACCGCGACGAACCGCTGGTCAAGCAAGTGGAACACGGCATGACCATGCAGAAGGTCATCGCTATCGGCGGTAGCCCATCCAACGTGACCGACCTGCCGCACGGTGGCACCTGCAACGACTACATCCTCAACCGCGACGGCCACCAGCAGCCTTACTACGTGCGCTTCGACGCCACTGGCCATGTCGATGCCAAAGGCTTCAAGACCTGCAAACAACGCCAGGAAGACAGCGACGCCGCCCACGGCGCATGACACCCACAGGACACGCCATGACCACCCTGATGCTTTCGGAGATGAACATGACCGGAACTGAACTGACCGATGTGCAAACCCTGCGCCAGCGTGCCCGCCAGCACGTCGAGAACGGCGCCGTGACCGAGGGCTACCACGCCGACCGTGAGCGCATTATCCGCCTTCTCAACGAAGCCCTGGCGACCGAGCTGGTGTGCACCCTGCGCTACAAACGCCACTACTTCATGGCTTCGGGAGTGAAAGCCAGCATCGCGGCCGAGGAGTTTCTCGAGCACGCCAACCAGGAAGCCGAACACGCCGACAGGCTTGCCGAGCGTATCGTGCAGCTGGGCGGCGAACCAGACTTCAACCCGGACAACCTCAGCAAGAACTCGCATGCCCAGTACGTGGCGGGTGCCACGTTGAAGGAGATGGTGCTGGAGGACCTGGTGGCGGAGCGCATCGCCATCGACAGCTACCGCGAGATCATCCAGTACATTGGTGACAAGGATCCGACCACGCGGCGGATCTTCGAGGACATCCTGGCCCAGGAAGAAGAACACGCGGACGACATGTCCGATCTGCTGCAAGGGCTGTAATTGCAAGGGGCTGCTCGGCAGCCCAACGCCCTCCTACCGCGTCAACTGCAGGAGCGGATTTATCCGCGAAGCAGGCGGCGCGGTGGCTGGCACCGGATCGCGGCTGAAGCCGCTGCGACAGGTGCCGCGTCAATTCGAAGCCGACGGGGTACCTGTAGGCACTGGCTTGCCGGCGATGAGCCGCCATGCAGGGCCCCTCAATGCTTGCCTTTCACCGCAGCTGGCGCCTTGCCCGCCTTCATCTGCTGCAACAACGGTGTGCACTGGTTCGGATCATCCCCGCTGCTGGGAGCAACCAACGCCAGCAAGCCCGCCGCCGGCCCGGCCACCACCCCCAGCGCTACCATCCCTGCCCCGCGCAATGCCAGCGGCACCGCCTGCACACCGGCACTCGGCTTGGCGAACGGCCCGCGCACGTACAGCGGCGAGCGCAGCGAGAACAGCCGCAGCCCTTTCGATTCCGGGGTGATCTTCAGGTCCAGCTGCTCGCTGGCGAAATTGGCCGTGCCGTTGATGTAGATGATCGCGTTCTCGGTGTCGAAGATGAACAGGCGCGTGGTTGCCAAGCCATCCTTGATCCCCACGTCGGCCGCTGCGCAGTTGATCTTCACGTCTTCATCGCCGAACAGCTTGCCGACCACGTAGTTGCCCACGTTCAACCCGGCAATCTCCATCAGGCTGCGGCTGATGGCACCATCGTTGACCAGCATGCGCAGGTCGCCATTGGCCGTACCGAGCAATGCGGCCACCGAGTTGCCCCGGCCAGTGATGTCGGCATCGCCGTTCAACTCGCCAAAGCTGGTCTGCATCGGCGCGAAGCCAGGGAACAGCTGCTTGAGCTTGAAGCCCCGCGCGGTCAATCGGGCACGCCCCTGCAACGGCACATTGCGGCCATCCAGGCGGATCTGCGACGCCAGGTTGCCGCCCGCCACGCCAAACCGCAGGGGCTCCAGGCGCAGCAGGCCATCTTCCAGGATCACGTGGGCCGACAGGTCGTTGAAGGGCAACTGCGCGCTGTGCACGATGCGCTTGCCGGCTAAGGTGACGTCGGCATCCATGGCACGCCAGCGCTCGGTGCGGAACGCTTCCACCGGCAATACCTTGCCTTGCGGCTGCTTGCTGGCGCCGCCACGCGCCTTGTGCTCGGCATTGGAGTCGGCACCGATCAGTGGCGCCAGGTCCTTGAACAGCAACTGGTTGGATACCAGGTTGCCCGACAGCCTGGGCCGTGGCTGGCTGGCAACGAAGGCCAGGTCACCATGGATGTCGCTGTCGCCGATCTCGCCGTTGAAGCCCTGGTAGTTGAAGGTCGCCCCTTGCGCCGCGTGCAGGTTGGCGCTGAGGTGGCCATCGGTGGAGTAGGCCGGGGTGTCCGGCAGGGTCACGCCGGTCAACGGATAGAGATTGCCCAGGCTGGCCCCGGACAGGCGCAGGCGCAGATCGAGGGCGCCCAGGTTGCGCGGGTCGGTCAGGGTACCGGCGAGTACCACATGAGTGTCGGCGATACGCACATCGGCCTGCAGCGGGAACGGCTGGCGGGCATCCTGCAGTGCCAGCAGGCCGCCGATCTTGCCCGAACCGGCCACCGGCTGGCCTTTGTAGCGGCCCTGTACCTTGAGGCCGAAGGCATAGTCCTGCGCGGCACCAACCTTCTCGGCCTTGGCCTTGCCGACGATGTCACTGAACGGGATCGGCTTGCCCAGAGGGTCGATCTGCACCTTCATGCTGGTTTTCAGGGTTTGGTCGTCGAAACTGACATTGCCCTGGTCGAAACCGATGGCGCCGATGTCCAGCTGCCATTTCGAAGGCTCGGCGTTGTCATCCTTGGGGCCGAAGTCGAAGGTCCAGTTGGCGCGGCCATCGGCCAGACGGGTCAGGCTGGCAGTGGGCTTGGTCAGGTCGATGCGCGGGATGCTGATCTGCCGAAACAACAGCGGTAGCGGCGCCAGACGGAACGTCACGCGTTCCAGGCCGACCATCTTCTGCTCGTCGAGCCACGCCGGGTTGCCCAGGCTGAGGTCCTCGGCAATCAAATGCGGCCAAGGTACCCAGGCACGCCAGCCGCCCTCTTCCGCTTCGGTGCGCCACTCGACGGCAAGGTTGCCATTGATTGCGAAGGGCCGCTGCAGGGCTTCTGAAACCTTCTCGTTGAGCAGGGGTTTGACGCGGTTCCAGTCGAAGGTGGCGATGATCACCACCAGGATCGCCAGTAAGGTCAGCAGGCTGGTGAAGGTCCAGACGAGGATTCTGGCGGGACGCGTCATTGCGTGATTCTCCTTGCGGTATGACACAGAAACAGGCGTAGCGGGACATTCACTATCTGGGACTGACGAAAACCCGCGGGGTTTTATGGTTGGCCCATGATAACGAAGTTTTTCCTGGCCATTTGTTCAGCAATTCGTCGCCTCAGGCTGGGTGTGTAACCGGCCGACAGCAATTTCAAAAAGCCATCATTCAAGCCATAAAGCTTGGGCTAGAGCCGTCCCAGGTCTCTATCAATATGGTCGATTGTTACCATTACCCGTATGAACTTCTCTCTGGCGTTACCCGGCGTAGCATTGGCTCCGTACCCACTTTCCAGCCCCCGAGAGGAGCACCGAATCATGAAACGCCACCTGCTGACCCTGACCCTGTCCATTCTGGCTGCCAACGCTTTTGCCTTGCCAGCCGACGAGCAACACCTGACCGCCGAATCGCGCTCCAGCGCTGCCGAGATCGCCCAGCCGCTGAAGACGGTTGCCGAGGGTGGTTCTGATCGCCTGATCGAACGTACTGGCCGCGTTGCCGAAGGTGGTGCCGATCGCCTGATCGAACGCACTGGCCGCGTTGCCGAAGGTGGTGCCGATCGCCTGATCGAACGCACTGGCCGCGTTGCCGAAGGTGGCGCCGATCGCCTGATCGAACGCTCTGGCCGCGTCGCCGAAGGTGGCTCCGATCGCCTGATCGAACGCTCTGGCCGTGTTGCTGAAGGTGGCTCCGATCGCCTGATCGAACGCTCTGGCCGTGTTGCTGAAGGTGGCGCCGATCGCCTGATCGAACGTGCCGGCCGTGTCGCCGAAGGCGGTTCAGATCGCCTGGTCGAAATCAGCCGTGTGAGCTGAACCTATGACCGAAAAGAACAATCTCTGTCGCAACACCGCCTCCCCTCCAGGCCCGGTCCATTGACCGGGCTTTGTTTTTTTCACTAGAGTGCCCAGCCTCACCGTCACAGAAGCTCGCACCATGCTGCCGCGCGCCGAACAGAAGCTACAGACCCGCCAGGCCCTGCTTGATGCTGCCTGCCAGCTCATGGAAAGTGGCCGTGGTTTCGGCAGTATCAGCCTGCGCGAAGTAGCGAAGACCGCTGGCATCGTACCGACCGGCTTCTACCGGCATTTCTCCGACATGGACGCCCTGGGCCTGGCCCTGGTGGCCGAGGTCGACGCCACGTTCCGTCAGACCATCCGCTTGGTGCGCCACAACGAATTCGAACTGGGCGGCATTACCGACGCCTCGGTGCGCATCTTCCTCGATGTGGTCGCCGCCCACCGCGCACAGTTTCTGTTCCTCGCCCGCGAGCAGTACGGCGGTTCGCAGGCAGTCCGCCAGGCCATTGCCCGCCTGCGCCAGGACATCAGCGACGACCTGGCCACCGACCTTGCGCGGATGAAGCGCTGGCAGCACCTGGACAGCGCAGCGCTGGCGGTGATGGCCGACCTGGTGGTGAAGACCGTGTTTGCCACCCTGCCGGAACTGATCGACAGCCCGGAGCGGGGTTATCCACAGGCGCTGACGCCGCAGGAAAAAATCACCCAGCAGTTGCGCTTCATCTTCGTCGGTGCGCGGCACTGGCAGGGGTTGGGTAACCCTGGCTGATCGTTGCCTGTACCGGCCTCTTTGCCGGCACAGGCTACCGAAAACCCCAGTTCTGCTACCATGGCGCCCTGCCCGACAGCGACGAGCGTCTAAATGCCCAACCCCCGCCACACCCTGCCCGAACTGGCCCGCTTCAACCAGCATTTTGCCGAACGCATCGTGCCGTTGTGGCAAGGCCCGGGCTGGAACGCCGACATGGCCCTGCCCTACGAAGCCCTGGACGCCGAGCAGCGGCCCTTGCCAGTGCAGCGCTACCGGGCCATGGCCTGCGCGCGCCAGCTGTACCTGTTCAGCAGCCGCATCGGGCAGCCCGGTGCCGCCGAACGTGCCGCCGCCCTGTTCCGCTCGTTGCAGAAGCACTTCCACGACGCCGAACATGGTGGCTGGTTCTACAGTATCGACGCCCAGGGCAAGCCGCTGGACCGGCGCAAGGATCTGTATACCCACGCCTTCATCGTGTTCGCCTGTGCACACTACTGGGGCAAGGTGCGCGAAAGCCTGGTGGAGTCCACCTTGAATGCAGCGCTGGACATCATCGACCAGCAGTTCGCCCGTGACGACGGCCTGTACGAAGCCAGCCTGGGCGAAGACTGGGCCGACCTGGGCAGCGGCCCGCTGCAGAACCCACAGATGCATCTGGCCGAAGCGTTCCTGCAAGTGCTGGCAGTACGTGAAGACGAACATACCCGGCAGTCGCTACTGCAGCTGTGCGAAGCCCTGCAGGCGCACTTCATCGAACCGGCCCATGGCCTGATGCTGGAAAAACCACGTGGCGCTGTGGATAACTGGTTCGAGCCAGGCCACCAGTTCGAGTGGTTCTACTTGCTGCATACCTCGCCACTGCTGCGAGACACGCCACTGCATGCTTCCATCGACCGGGCTTTCGGCTTTGCCGAGCAGTACGGAGTAAAGAATGCTGCGGTGCTGGCGATGCTGGATGCGGATGGCCAGGTGCTTGATGCCACCCAGCGCATCTGGGCGCAGGCTGAATATCTGCGGGCGTTGGTATTGCGCGTAGGCGGCGAGGCGAAGCTGGCGGGGCAGTTGCAGGCGCTGGAAGCGCGATTCCTGCGGCAAGCGGGCTGGTATGAATGCCGGGACGGCGAGGGAGCGGTCAGCCGGCATGACATGCCCTCGACCACCCCCTACCACCTGGCGACGTGCCTGGAAGGCTTGCAACGCCTGGGCTGACGCTTCAGCGGCCCGTAGATACGCATTGCCCCTGCAGGAGCGCCCTTTCGCGACACAAGGCCGCTACTGCAAAGGGCGCACCAGCCGGCCAGGTGGAAAATCAACCCTTGGAGCGGTCGATCGAGAACCCTGCCCAGTCCTGGCTTACTGGCATCAGCTCCAGGCTGTTGATGTTGATGTGCGCCGGCTGGTTGAGGATCCAGAAAATGGTCTCGGCAATGTCCTGCGGCTGGATTGGCTCGGCACCGGCGTAGGTGGCATCGTACTTGGCCTGGTCGCCGCCGAAGCGCACCAGTGAGAACTCGCTCTCGCACAGGCCCGGCTCGATATTGCTCACACGCACGCCGGTGCCGCGCAGGTCGCAGCGCAGGCTCAGCGAAAACTGACCGACGAACGCCTTGGTACCGCCATACACGTTGCTGCCCGGGTACGGGTAGTTGCCTGCCACCGAACCCACGTTGAGGATCGAGGCGCCGCGGCCGTGGGCGATCAGCCGTGGCAGCAGCAGGCGGGTGGTGTACATCAGCCCCTTGATGTTGGTGTCGACCATGGTTTCCCAGTCGTCCAGGCTGCAGTTTTGCGCCGCATCCACGCCCAGCGCGAGGCCGGCGTTGTTGACCAGGCCGCGCAACTTGTCGAAGCCTGCCGGCAGGTTGGCGATGGCCTGCTCCATGGCCTTGCGGTCCCGCACATCGAGCACCAGCCCATGTACTTCGGTCTTGGCCGACAATTCGGCACACAGGGCATCGAGGCGCTCCTTGCGACGGCCGGTGAGCACCAGTTTCCAGCCGGCTTCGGCGAAGCGGCGGGCCGTGGCCTCGCCGAAACCGGAAGTCGCGCCAGTGATGAATACGGTGGACGTCATGCTCTGTTCCTCACGGTAGGTTGTCATCAGCAGCCTTGCAGCATGCCCGCGCCAGACGCTGGCAGCAAGTCGTCGAGGTCGCTGATCATTTTTTGCTCATGCGCGGCAAACCCTTGTTGCAGAGAGCCCGGCGCCAGCTATGCGCACGTTATCCACAAGGCTTTCCCCATGGATTGGGGGCAACTCGTCTGTTGGGCAGAACCCTTTCAGCGCTGGATGGTCGGTGGATATCTTCAGGTGATGGCGCAAGGCTTTCAAACATGCCGCGTGCAGCGGTCTGTCCAAGGGTTTTTCACATAGTTATCCACAGGCATTTCGCGGCGTTGAGCCTGCATGCAGGCTTCGTCAAAGCAGCGGAAATCTTCAATCGGAGGCAACTGATCAAAAAATGACCATGACGCTGCACCCCTTGTAGATAAAGGGATAGCGCCAGGTGCCACCATGTTTTCCACAGGCGGTTCCACACTAACCGTGGAAAACATCAGCGTGTGGAAACAATGAATTGCGACAGGTTTGTGGAGTAAATCGGGAAGGATGTGAAACAGGTTGTCCACAACAGAAACGGGGCTGCCTTCGCAGCCCCGGAGACCCTTCAATGACCGCCCAGATAAGCGTTGCGCACTTCCTCGTTGATCAGCAGCTCTTGCCCTGTACCGGTCATGCGAATCTGCCCGTTGACCATCACATAGGCCCGATCAGACAGTTTCAGCGCATGGTTGGCATTCTGCTCGACAAGGAAGATGGTCATCCCGGTCTTGGCCAGCTCGCGCAGGGTCGCGAAGATCTGCTTGACCACGATCGGCGCCAGCCCCAGCGATGGCTCGTCCAGCAACAGCAACTTCGGACGGCTCATCAGCGCCCGGGCAATCGCCAGCATCTGCTGCTCGCCACCGGACATGGTCATGGCCCGCTGGTTGCGTCGCTCCTTCAGCCGCGGGAACAGCTCGTACATGCGCTGCATGTCTTCATCGGCATGCTTGTCGCCAATGGGGATGGTGCCCATCATCAGGTTTTCCTCGACGGTCATGTCGGGGAACACCCGGCGCCCTTCCGGCGACTGGGCGATGCCGTTGGAAGCGATGTAGTGCGACGATTTGCGGGTAATGTCGGTGCCGCGATAGACGATATGCCCTGACGCTGCCCGCGGCTGGCCGAAAATCGACATCAGCAAGGTCGACTTGCCGGCACCGTTGGCGCCGATCAGGCTCACCGTCTCGCCCTCGTTGATGTGCATCGACACCTTTTTCAGCGCCTGGATCGGCCCGTAGAACACGTCCAGGTCCTTCAGTTCGAGAATGGGTGCAGTCATACCAGTTCCTCTTCATCGGCACCCAGGTAGGCGGCGATCACCGTAGGGTTGTGGCGGATATCCTGCGGCGCGCCTTCGGCAATCACGTTGCCGTGGTCGAGCACCACGATATGGTCGGAGATGCTCATGACCATGCCCATGTCATGCTCGATCAGCACCACGGTGATATCGTGCTCGTCACGCAGCACGCGGATCATGCGGCTGAGGGCCTCGGTTTCCTGGGGATTGAGGCCGGCCGCCGGTTCATCCAGGCAGATGATCTTCGGCCGCGTGCACATGGCCCGGGCGATTTCCAGGCGGCGCTGCTGGCCATACGACAACTCACCGGCCAGGCGGTTGGCACAATCGACCAGGTCGACCACTTCCAGCCAGTAGAACGCGTGGTCCAGCGCATCGCTTTCAGCCTTGCGGTAGGCCTTGGTGTTGAGCACCCCGGCCAGCAGGTTGCGGTTGACCCACATGTGCTGGGCCACCAGCAAGTTTTCCACCACCGACATTTCCTTGAACAGGCGAATGTTCTGGAAAGTGCGCGCCAGGCCGGCGCGGTTGACCAGGTGGGTACCGCCGAACATCTTGTAGTACAGGCGGTTGGCAAAGCGCGCCGGCGATACGAAATCCGCGGCCTGGAAGCGCTCGCCGAGCAGCTGGATGACATTGGTGTGGCTGCCGCGCACGTTCAGCTCAATGCGCCCGCCGCTGGCCTTGTAGAAGCCGGTGAGGCAGTTGAATACCGTGGTCTTGCCGGCGCCGTTGGGGCCGATCAGGGCGAAGATCTGGTTACGCCTGACCTTCAGGCTGACATCGCTGAGCGCCTTGATGCCACCGAACTGCATCATCAGGTTATCGACCGAGAGAATGATATCGTCGCTCATGGCGCCACTCCTTTGCGCGGGGTCACACCGGTACGGCTGATGCGGATCAGCCCACGCGGTCGCCAGATCATCATCAACACCATGAGCACACCGAACAGCAGCACCCGGTATTCCGAGAAGCTGCGCAGCAGCTCCGGCGCCACGGTCAGGACGAAGGCCGCAATGACCACGCCCACGGTCGAGCCCATGCCGCCGAGCACGACGATGGCCAGGATCAGTGCCGACTCGAAGAAGGTGAACGAGGACGGGTTGACGAAGCCCTGGTAGGTCGCGAAGAACACCCCCGCGAGGCCGGCAGTGGAGGCGCCCAGGGTGAACGCCGAGAGTTTCACCAACACATGGTTCAGGCCCATCGAGCGGCAGGCGATCTCGTCCTCGCGCAACGCCTCCCAGGCCCGGCCGACCGGCATGCGGGTCAGGCGGTGCTTGATGTACAGCACCGCCAGCACGACCATGAACAGCACGGCGTAGATGAACACGAACTTGAGGTTGGCGTTGTATTCGAAGCCGAAGAACTCGTGGATCGGTACCCCACCGTCCTTGGCCCGGCGGCCGAATTCCAGGCCGAAGAAGGTCGGCGACGGCGCCGGCATGCCGTTCGGGCCACCGGTGAACGACAGCCAGTTGTTCAGTACCAGGCGGATGATCTCACCGAAGCCCAGGGTCACGATTGCCAGATAGTCACCGTGCATCCGCAGCACCGGGAAGCCGAGGATACAACCCGCCAGCGCCGCTGCAATGGCCGCCAGTGGCAGCACGCTCCAGAAGCCCAGGCCGAGATACTGGTAGCCCAGCGCCAGGCCGTAGGCGCCGATGGCGTAGAACGCCACGTAGCCGAGGTCGAGCAGGCCGGCCAGGCCGACCACGATGTTCAGGCCGAGGCCGAGCAGCACGTAGATCAGGCCAAGGATGACCACGGTCAACAGGTACTTGTTGGCGAAGATCGGGAAGACGATGGCAATCACCACCAGCGCCGGGATGATGTAGCGCAGCCGCGACACGTAGTCGGGCGCGCGCACATGCACGCCCGAGCCACCGCTTTCGAAGCCCTGCAGCATGCGCGTACCGGCGGCGGTCTGCAGGTACAGGCTGAGCAGGAAGCGCCCCAGCATCACGCCGCCGACCAGCCAGGCCACGCGACGCGGCTCGGCATTGAAGCTGTAGCCATCGAGGACCACGCCGACGACCGGGCCAAATACGATGAGTGCCAGCAGGCCGGCGACGATGGTCTCCAGCAGGCTGCGTTTAAGGTCGAAACCCTTGGTTTCGGGAACAGCGGCAGTTTTGGCAATGGACATGTTCACACCTTAGCCACGAGCGGGCGACCCAGCAGGCCTTGCGGGCGGAAGATAAGGATCATCACCAGCAGCGAGAAGCTGAACACGTCCTTGTAGTCGGAGTTGATCAGGCCAGAGAACAGCGACTCGGAAATACCCAGGATGATCCCGCCGAGCATGGCGCCAGGCAGCGAGCCGATCCCGCCGAGCACCGCGGCGGTGAAGGCCTTGATACCGATGATGAAGCCGGCATAGAAGTCGAAGGTGCCGTAGTTCATGGTGATCAGCACGCCGGCCAGCGCGGCCATTACCGCACCGATGACGAACACGTAGGAAATCACCCGGTCGGTGTTGATGCCCAGGATCGAGGCCATCTTGCGGTCTTGCTGGGTAGCCCGGCACATGCGGCCGAGCTTGGTGTACTTGATCACGTAGGTGAGCAGGCCCATGCCCACGAATGCGGCCACCAGGATGAAGATCTTGGTGTAGGTCAGTTGCACGAAGCCGGTGCCTACTTCGACGCGCCAGGCGCCTTCGAGCAGGGTCGGCACGCCTTGCTGGCGGGCGCCCTGGCTGATCTGCGCATAGTTCTGCAGGATCAGCGAAATGCCGATGGCACTGATCAGCGGTGCCAGGCGGGTGGAGTTGCGCAGGGGTTTGTAGGCGATGCGTTCAATGGTGAAGCCGTACACGCCGGTGACGACGATGGTGAACAACAGGGTGCCCAGCATCAGCAGGGGGAACGACTCGATACCGAAGTAAGCCAGCAATGCCAGGCTGATTGCCGCGAGGTACGCGGAAATCATGTACACCTCGCCGTGCGCGAAGTTGATCATGCCGATGATGCCATAGACCATTGTGTAGCCGATGGCAATCAGGCCATAGACCGACCCGAGGGTCAGGCCGTTGACCAGTTGCTGCAGGAAAATACCATCCATAACGCAATCTCACCTGATTGAGATTGCACGAGCGCCGACCACGGCGGGCCTTGGGACTAGGCGGCCCTCGCAGCACAGTACTGTGCAGATCTACGGATAAAGACAGGTACCGCGGGGCTTGGGCCCGGGCGTGAACCCGGGCCGTGGGCCGTTGTTATTTTTGTTTTTCCAGCTGGTGGTACTTGCCTTGGGCATCCCACTGGTAGACCACGTAGTCGGACACGGTCAGGTCACCCTTCTTGTCCCACTTCTTCTCGCCCATGACGGTCTTGACTGGGTTGGCCTTGAGCCACTCGGCAGCGTCTTCGCCCTTGTTCGACTTGGCGCCGTTGAACGCAGCGGCCAGGGCCTGCAGCGAGGCGTAGGCGTACAGGGTGTAGCCTTCCGGCTCGGTGCCGTTCTTGCGGAATTCCTCCACCACTGCCTTGCTGTCCGGCAGCAGGCGCGGGTCGGCACCGAAAGTCATGTACACGCCATCGACGTACTGCGCGCCGCCTGCGGTGGACACCAGTTCGTCGGTGACGATGCCGTCATCGGACATGAACTTGACGTCCTTCAGGCCCTGCTCGCGCAGCTGGCGCACCAGCGGGCCGGCTTCCGGGTGCAGGCCGCCGAAGTACACCACATCGGCACCGGTGGAGCGGATCTTGGTGACCACGGCGCTGAAGTCTTTCTCGCCACGGGTCAGGCCTTCGTACAGCACCGGCTTGACACCGCGTTTCTCCAGCTGCGCCTTGGTCGCGTCGGCCAGGCCCTGGCCGTAGGTGTCCTTGTCGTGCAGCACCGCGACCTTCTTGCCCTTGAGCACGTCGACGATGTAGTCACCTGCGACGATACCCTGCTGGTCGTCACGCCCGCACATGCGGAACATGGCGGAAAGGCCGCGCTCGGTCACCTGCGGGTTGGTCGAGCCCGGGGTGATGGCAATGACCCCAGCCTCGTCGTACACCTCGGAAGCCGGGATGGTATTGGAAGAACAGAAGTGGCCGACCACGCCGATCACCTTGTCCTGGTCGACCAGACGGTTGGCCACGGCCACGGCCTGCTTCGGTTCGCAGGCGTCATCGCCCTTGACCAGGACGATCTTCTCGCCGTTCACGCCACCGGCGGCGTTGATCTTGTCGGCCGCTGCCTGCGCACCTTTCATGTACTGCTCGCCAAACGCTGCGTTTGCCCCAGTCATGGGGCCCGCTACACCGATCTTGACGTCGGCCTGAACATACGAAGAAACACCCAGTGCCGTAGCTACGGCCAGAGCCAGGAAACCTTTCTTGTAAAACGTCTGCGACATGAGGTGGTGCTCCTAGAGTTTTTTTGGTTGGCACTACAACTTCTCAGCCCTGTGCTCCGAGCAAGGGCCGTGCCAGCGCTTTTGGGTTGCGCGAAAACACACCGCGCAGGGCGCCTGCAGGCGACCGACGGCCTTTTCTTTATTGAGCGTGCAACCGTCTGCCATGCGGCGGGCGCCACCGCACGTACAGACAAGGAGCAACCGTCGCGTGCCATCATTGCAACCCTGGCAAGTGTTTACGTGCAACCAGCCTGTAACAGCGGACGTCACCGAACTGCACACCACTGGTGCGCGACTGCTACAGGCAGCACCGTTTGAAGGCCTGCGCGTGCACCGAAAAACACGCTGTTTTGGCTGTTCCGGCCTCTTCGCGGGCTCGCCCGCTCCCACAGGTATTGCACCGTTCCTGAGCTCGGAGGGGTTCCTGTGGGAGCGGGCAAGCCCGCGAAGAGACCGGAACAGCCACACGAGGCGCAAAAGGCTGGCACAATGTCCGCCATTCGCCGCTTCCGGAGCCCCCTTGATGAGCGAGAGCGCATTCGCCGAGCGCATCGTGCACAACCTGCTCGACACCGACTTCTACAAACTCACGATGATGCAGGGCGTGCTGCACAACTACCCGGACGCCGACGTCGAATGGGAATTCCGCTGCCGCAATGGCGAGGACCTGCGCCCTTATCTCGGCGAGCTCCGCAAGCAACTGGAAAAGCTCAGCGACCTTACCCTCGACGACGGCCAACTGGCCTTCCTCGAACGCATCAGCTTCCTCAAACCCGACTTCCTGCGTTTTCTGCGCCTGTTCCGCTTCAACCTGCGTTACGTGCGCCTGGGAATAGAAGACAACCAGCTGTTCCTGCGTCTGAAAGGCCCGTGGCTGCACGTGATTCTGTTCGAAGTACCGCTGCTGGCGATCATCAGCGAAGTGCGCAACCGCCACCTGCACCCCCGCATGCGCCTGGCCGAAGCGCGCGACCAGCTCTACCGCAAGTTCGACTGGCTGCGCGCGCATGCCAGCGCCGATGAACTGGCCGAACTGCAGGTGGCCGACTTCGGCACCCGCCGACGCTTTTCCAGCCGCGTTCAGGAAGAGGTGGTGCGCGTGCTTCGCGACGACTTCCCGGCCCGTTTCGTCGGCACCAGCAACGTCGACCTGGCATGGAAACTGGATATCAAGCCGCTGGGCACCATGGCCCATGAATGGATCATGGCCCATCAGCAACTCGGCCCGCGCCTGATCGACAGCCAGATCGCCGCGCTGGACTGCTGGGTGCGCGAGTACCGCGGCCTGCTCGGCATCGCCCTGACCGACTGCATCACCATGGATGCCTTCCTCGGTGATTTCGACCTGTACTTCGCCAAGCTGTTCGACGGTTTGCGGCATGACTCCGGCGAACCAGTGGCCTGGGCAGAAAAGGCCATCGCCCATTACCAGAAACTGGGGATCGACCCGATGACCAAGACCCTGGTGTTCTCCGACGGTCTCAACCTGACCCGTTCTCTGGAAATCTTCCGCGCGCTGCGCGGTCGCATCAACGTGAGCTTTGGCATCGGCACCAACCTCACCTGCGACATCCCGGGCGTGGCGCCGATGAGCATCGTGCTTAAAATGACCGACTGCAATGGCGCGCCAGTGGCGAAGATTTCCGACGAAGCCGCCAAGACCCAATGTCGCGACGAGAACTTCGTCGCCTATATGCGCCACGTATTCAAAATCCCCAGCAAGGAGTAACCCATGCAAGCGGTTCAGCAAGAGATTGCCCAGGCGCTGAAGGTACAGCCGCCGTTCGCCAACGCCGCCGCGCTCGAGGCCGAAGTGGCCCGACGCGTGGCGTTCATCAAGGATTGCCTGGCCAACGCCCGGCTCAAGACCCTGGTGCTGGGCATCAGCGGCGGCGTCGACTCGCTGGCCGCGGCCCTGCTCGCCCAGCGCGCCATCAACGAGCTGCGTGCCGAAACCGGTGACAAGGCCTATACCTTCATCGCCGTGCGCCTGCCGTATCACGTGCAGCATGACGAGCACGATGCCCAGGCGTGCCTGGAGGTGATCAAGGCCGATGAAGTGCACACGGTCGATATCGCCCCGGCGGTGAAGGCCCTGGCAGCCGAAGTGGTCGAGTTGAAGAACGGCTCTCCGACGCTGGTCGATTTCGTCGTTGGCAACGTCAAGGCCCGTACCCGCATGGTCGCCCAGTACACCATTGCCGGTGCCCGTGGCGGCCTGGTGATCGGCACCGACCACGCCGCCGAGGCGGTGATGGGGTTCTTTACCAAGTTCGGCGATGGGGCCTGCGACCTGGCGCCGCTCAGCGGGCTGGTGAAAAACCAGGTGCGGGCAATTGCGCGCAGCTTTGGTGCGCCGGAATCACTGGTGGAGAAAGTGCCGACTGCAGACCTGGAAGACCTCGAGCCGGGCAAGCCGGATGAAGCGTCCCATGGCGTGACCTACCAGCAGATCGATGCCTTCCTGCATGGGCTGCCGGTTGACCAGGAAGCGTTCGACATCATCGTCGCCACCTACCGCAAGACCCAGCACAAGCGCGAACTGCCATTCGCCCCATAAAAGCTTCGCGGGCTCGCCCGCTCCCACAGGTACACCAGCTGCTGAGCATTGTGGTGTACCTGTGGGAGCGGGCCAGCCCGCGAATAGGCCCGAACAGCCTACACAGCTTTGATTACTTGACGACGACCGTGCCTTTCATCATCGAGATGTGGCCTGGGAACGAGCAGAAGAAGCCGTAGTCTGTGCCAGCTGCCAACTTGGACACATCAAAGGTCACAGAATCTTTTTCGCCAGCGCCAATGATCTTGGTGTGAGCGATGACACGCTCGTCACCCTCTTTCAGATAGGCCTTATCGATACCAGCACTCAGGCCGTCGGTAGCGATCGGCTGCATATCAGCTGCCTTGCTGATGACAATGTTGTGGCCCATGACGTTCTTCGGCAGGTTGCCCGAATGCTCCAGGTTCACAGTGAATTGCTTGCAGCTCTTGTCGATGACGATTTCCTTGGTGTTGAAGGACATCTGGTCGGTCGAGTCGACAGTTACCGAGCACTCGGCTGCGAAGACAGAGGCGCTGGCGAGGGTCAGCAGGGATACCGCTACAGCTTTCGCAAACATCATGAATCTCCTTGGCAGGGTTTTATCAATTGCGAGACTGCCTGAAACCGTTCAGCCCCTTGCTGATATGGGTCAAGGGGCTGTCAAGCGGCCAGCCAGTAGAATTGTTCAATCGATTGTATACAACCAATTCAAGAGCACATCATGCCCTTTTATTGGACGATGGGACAACCTCTCATTTAGGAGCAATACGAAATGACCCTTGGTAGCCTGATGAACAGCCTGCTGGCAGCCTACGCCCATGGCGCGACAGGGGCGATCTGTGAATTCTCCCGCCCCGAGTGAAACCTGCCGCGGAACAACTGCGTAAGCGCCTTACTCTGTCCGGCAGTGCATGAATAACTAACACACCAGCCCGGGTAACTGTTGCTGAACTTGAGGCCCCATCCTCTTCAGGTTCCAGCCATGAACGCTACCATGCCCTCCTCCGTTCCACCTTACGCCGCGTGGAACACGCCAAGACTCGACGATATCGCGCGCCTGCGCGAGTACTGCCTGGCACTGGAGTCGCCGGAAGATTTCGGCAGACAGCAGTGGGCCATACAGGCGCTCGCCCAGGTAGGCCAGCCCACGCCGACCTCGGCAGCGGCGCTGCAGGCGTTGTACTTGCACCTGGGCGAGCTGCAGGAGCTGCTGCTCGACCACCTCATCCGCCAAAGCCCCGAAGCTCACCCGCTGTTGAGCACCGAACAGAATCGCCTCATAGCCGACGAAATGGCCGCTGCATTCGAGCCTGGCCAGGGCATTCTGTTCGACGCCATCCTTGCAGCCTGGGGTGAAGAGGAGAAGATTCAAGACAGGTTTCACCAACCGGCTACGTTGCTGGCCGATGCCGAACAAGCGCCGTGCATGCGTAACCTCGTGGCCCGCGTCCAGCAAACCTTGCAATGGTTCGGTTCGGACGGCAGCGAACCCCAGTCTCCCATTCTTCAACTGAAACTGTTGCGCCACTGCCTGGCCTTGGCCCTGGCTCCGGACAACGACCTGCTAGGCTTCAATTTCACCAGCCCCAGCCATGCGGGCATGACCATTAACGAAATCTTCACCGCGCTGGATGAGCACCTGCTCAGGGGCAAAGCACTGACCCAGCGCAGCCACCTGCCACTCGCCCGCTACCTGCTCCTGCCCCGGTTCCCGGCGGCCTGGCAGATCAGCGACCTGCCAGGCGAGATGGTCTATCGCAGCAGTGCGCGCTGGGTCCATTTCCAGAGCGCCGTGAACCTCGGCGAGCTGCTCAGCCCAGGCGACACACGCCGCAAATCCAGCACGGAAATCCTGCTGCTGCCCGAGACCTTGAAAAAAAGCCATGCCGACGATTTTGTGCTGCTGTTCGAGAGCGCTTCAAATCAACCGGTGCTGGAGTGGGCGATGGCCAATGGCAAGATTGCCGCGTCCCCCAACGAGACGTTCAGTGAAGCCGATGTGAACCAGGCGTATGCCGACTTCCAGGCTTACCAGACGCAATTGATCGACTGCGTCGCCAAGCTGTCCATGCCCATGCCCCTGCGTTTCGAGATGGCCAAGGCGCAATTACGCAAGCATGGCATCGACCCGGAAACGCCGTGCTATTCGACGGAGCCGATCAGAGGCGCCGGGGGCCTCGTCACCTGGGACAAAAGCAGCTCGCGCCCTGCCTGGGAGGTCTATACCTCCGGCGATTTCGCGACCTGGAGCCCATTGAACCGCCGTAGCCTGGCGGCACTGGGCCTGCCGGACATCAGCGCCAGGTTCGAACGTGATTTCGACACATGGCTTGCCAGTTACGAGCCCGCGCTGAAGTGGCAACTCACGGAGCTGCTCGCTCAACTGCCTGTCTCGGAACGCCAATTCGTTGAGCAGGCTGAGCTTGAACTGTTTCACGTGAGGATAGCGAGTGGGCGAACGGTCAGCTATGACGAGACCACGGGCATCAGCCACCTGGTCGGTCGCGCCGGGTTGCTGATGCGCGTGCTCAAATCCGGCAAGCGGCGTTGCTACGAAGTGTTCCCGCTGGCGGGGGAAATTATTCGGCGTGACGACCTCGAGTTCAGTGAAGGGGGCCAGATACACTATCCCGAGCCATTCCACGGCAACCCGCTAGGCTCGAACAGCCACTCTGGCTGGCAGTCCGGCACCCGCCAGGCGCTGGACTGGAACGCCTACAAGGGCTTGGCACTGCCGCGCAGCGGGCAGAAATCCAGCGTCATCATCCAACGCATCGCTCACATCACGGGCAGCGACTATTCCTTCTGGCAACTGCTCGAACGTTTCGCCTCCGTGGCCTGCGCAACGCACTTCCTGGCAGAGACGGCCAGCCTTCGCCAGCAGGCCAAGGGCATGACCGACAGTGAGGCGCCAAATTTGCTATACACCTTGTTAAAGGCCGCCATTCCATTCTGGAAGCCCGTCGAGGACATCCTCCAGGGAATCCGGGAAGCCCGGCCCGGGCTGGTACGCCAAGGCATCGGAACCAGCCTGATGGATCTGATCATGATTGGAACGCCTTTGAGACAGATTGGCTCCGCCAGCCGTGTCGCCTTGCAGCAATTGCACGCCGTTGCCTTGCGTACCCTTATCATCGGTTCCAGCTCCGGCCTTCGTGCAGCCTACATCAGTGCGCGCCTGGGTGTGCCGGCACTGACACGGTCATTTACCCGGCTGTCGATCGTCGTCAGCCACAACATCGCAGGGGTAGTCATCCCGTTTTACGGGCTGGTACATCTGTTGGGCAGCACTGGGCCGAAGATCCTGCAATTGACGGCAAGCGCATTTCGTCAACTGCGTAATGCCATGAAAACCGTCAGGAAAACACTGGAAAGGGTGAAGTACAGTGCCGGCTTGACGCAGGTAAAGCCCAACCTTGCGGGCGACTACCCGGGAAAACAGCCTGGCTACCAATTACGGCGTGTGGAACAGCACTCCAGGGTTGTCACTCAATGGGTGCACTCAGGCCAGGAGAGCGCCCCTGCTCACTACCTGGTCGACCTCCACACAGCCAGACCCTACGGGCCAAGGCTGGTGGAAATCGACGACTTCGGCGGCCTGAGCCTGAGGCCGCCCGAACTGCTGCCGATCAATAGCAGTGGGGCAACGGCGCACATCGTCGACTCATTACCTGGGCTGTCCAAGCAATGGGTGCGCTGGGGGGACGATCTCTTTCTGCAGTCCAACGACTTGTTATACAAACGGGTCGGCATGCAGCTACAGCGAGTCGACTTCGCCTCGCTACGAATGCAGAAACCGCTGGCGAACCTCTCCCACTGTCGCCGCCTGCGCGAGGGCCTTGGCAGGATTGTCTGCCTGATCGGCAGCGGAACGTTTCCACACGAGCATACTCCAGGCCGTAATGTCGTGCCGTGGTTCAACGACCGGACAGTACAGACGCGAAACTACAAGTACGTTTTCGATCGCAAGCCATGGCGGCTTCGAAACTCGCGGCAAGTACCGATAAACAAGGCGCTGGGCTATGACCAGTACAACCCCACCCTCGAAGTAGAGGTACTCGGCGGCAACGAGGTGTTCAAGGCGATCAAGATCCGGGGCGGCATTTACAAAGGCTTCAGCGAAAGCCACACGCTCTCTGCGGTGCTCGCCCCCCGCAGCTCGGATGGCGTCACATTTCTGTGACACGTGTCGATCCCGGCGTTTACTACAGCGGGCGCTGGAGCCCGGGCGATGGCGCGGTAACGCTTGTGAAGTTCCGCCCAAGCAGCCCCATCCCGGCTTCCCCCGATGAGAACGACACCCTCGCCCTGATCTACGCTGGTAGTTACGACGCCCATGTGAAGATCCTTCCGCTGAGCACGGAAGAACTGAACGCGCAGCTTGCGAGAGTAACCCAACACTTGGCGAACTATCGTGGCCTGCCGCAGTTCGATGTGTTCATGAGCAACCATTTCGACATGGGCACCACGGCCGCACAGGCTGCGCTGTTTTGCCACTTCACTCAGCTGCGTCTGAACCAGGCTACGCGAGCTGCAGCCCTGTCATGGAGTACGGTCAGCCAAAGCACAGCCCACCCGGACCTGAGTGACATTGCCAGCCAACTCAATCGGATTCTCAGCCCGCAGCGGCACTACGACATCGATCTGATTACCCAAGCCGCAGCCGTCAGGGCCATTGCCAGGCAACAGAACCTGGCCTACCTGAAACTCACCTTCAATACCACGCCCACCACATCCGCAGTCTATTTCAGCGTGTCGGGACACGCAGGCAAAGGGTTCGAAACGAAGCTTACACGCTTCATCAAAGGGACAGATTCGCCAAACTTTGCCGGATGGCGGAGAGAGGGGAAGGTCGCAGTCAACCCGGACGGTACTCGCTATATCGATGCGCAACCGACCCGCAACGAACTGAGAAGGCGCAAGCCCTCATTTTCACTTCCTGATACATCGACACCGTTGAAGTTCGTCAAAAGCAACCCGAACCCCAGAATGCGTGATTCGGAAAACCACATTCTGGAAAGGCTCAAGACCGAAGGTATCGACTTCGAAACCATCAGCTCAGCGACCTTGTATTCCAAGCTGCCCGTTTGCCCATCATGCACCGAAGTGCTGTTCAAGTTGCAGAGCCTGATGCGCAACGGCAGCCTCCGGGTGTTCGAAGGCTTGCCGAATATGCCTTGAACCATTGATCAGCGCGGGATCACGGGCTGACGCGGCTTCTTGCCCTTGCCGCCCTTGCCCGCTTCCTTGCGCTCCTTGGCCGCCTGCTGGTTACGCGCAAACGCCTCGGCCTTGGCCTTCTCGCGCTTGTCCCACGGCTTGCTGCCATCGCTGCCACGTGGCGGCAGGCCGGTGTGCTGGGTAAGGATCTTCTGCTCCTTGCCCACCTTGTGGCTACCCGCCGGGGTCGAGTTCTTGCGGCGCGCGCTCTGGTAACTGTCGGTCTGCGGCTGGTGCAACGGGATCAGCTGGTGCTTGCCCGGCCCGATCAGGTCGGCGCGGCCCATGCGCTGCAGCGCCTCACGCAGCATCGGCCAACCCTTCGGGTCGTGATAGCGCAGGAACGCCTTGTGCAGGCGACGCTGCTCCTCGCTCTTGACGATCTCAACGCCTTCGCTCTTGTAGGTGACCTTGCGCAGCGGGTTCTTGCCCGAGTGGTACATGGCCGTGGCCGAGGCCATCGGCGACGGGTAGAACGCCTGCACCTGGTCGGCGCGGAAGCCATTGCCCTTCAGCCACAGGGCCAGGTTCATCATGTCTTCGTCGGTGGTGCCTGGGTGCGCGGCGATGAAGTACGGGATCAGGTACTGCTCCTTGCCCGCCTCTTTCGAGAACTTCTCGAACATACGCTTGAAGCGGTCGTAAGTACCGATGCCCGGCTTCATCATCTTGTCCAGCGGGCCACGCTCGGTATGCTCCGGGGCGATCTTCAGGTATCCGCCGACATGGTGGGTGACCAACTCCTTGACGTATTCCGGCGACTCCACGGCCAGGTCGTAACGCAGGCCCGAAGCAATCAGGATCTTCTTCACACCTGGCAGGGCACGCGCCTTGCGGTACAGCTCGATCAGCGAGCTGTGGTCGGTGTTGAGGTTCTCGCAGATGCCCGGGAACACGCACGACGGCTTGCGACAGTGCTTCTCGATGTCAGGGCTCTTGCAGGCGATGCGGTACATGTTGGCAGTCGGGCCGCCCAGGTCGGAGACCACGCCGGTAAAGCCCGGCACCTTGTCGCGCATCTCCTCGATCTCGTGCAGGATCGACTCGTGCGAACGGTTCTGGATGATGCGGCCTTCGTGCTCGGTGATCGAGCAGAAGGTGCAGCCACCGAAGCAGCCGCGCATGATGTTCACCGAGAAACGGATCATCTCGTAGGCCGGGATGCGCTCCTTGCCATAGGCCGGGTGCGGCACGCGGGCGTACGGCATGCCGAACACGTAGTCCATTTCCTCGGTGGTCATGGGAATGGGTGGCGGGTTGAACCACACATCCACTTCACCATGTTTCTGCACCAGGGCACGGGCGTTGCCGGGGTTGGTTTCCAGGTGCAGCACACGGTTGGCGTGGGCATACAGCACCGGGTCGTTACGCACCTTCTCGAACGACGGCAGGCGGATGACCGATTTGTCGCGGGTCATGCGCGGGCTGTCGAGAATCTGCACCACCTTGGCTTCGTTCGGGTCTTCCACCTCGCCCTTGGCCTGCTCGATGGCGCAGGCCTGGGTGTCCTGGGTGTTCACGTACGGGTTGATGATCTTGTCCACGCGGCCCGGGCGGTCGATGCGCGTGGAATCGATCTCGTACCAGCCTTCGGGAGTATCGCGGCGCACGAAGGCAGTACCGCGCACGTCGGTGATGCTTTCGATCTTCTCGCCGCTGGCCAGGCGCTGAGCCACTTCAACCACGGCGCGCTCGGCGTTGCCGAACAACAGGATGTCGGCGCTGGCGTCGATCAGGATCGAATGGCGAACCTTGTCCTGCCAGTAGTCGTAGTGGGCGATCCGGCGCAGCGACGCTTCGATGCCACCCAGCACGATCGGCACGTGCTTGTAGGCTTCCTTGCAGCGCTGGCTGTAGACCAGGCTGGCGCGGTCCGGGCGCTTGCCGGCCAGGCCGCCGGGAGTGTAGGCATCGTCGGAACGAATCTTCTTGTCCGCGGTGTAGCGATTGATCATCGAGTCCATGTTGCCCGCAGCCACGCCGAAGAACAGGTTCGGCTCGCCGAGCTTCATGAAGTCGTCTTTCGACTGCCAGTTCGGCTGGGCGATGATGCCCACGCGGAAGCCCTGGGCCTCCAGCAGGCGGCCGATGATGGCCATGCCGAACGATGGGTGGTCGACGTAGGCATCGCCGGTCACGATGATGATGTCGCAGGAATCCCAGCCGAGCAGATCCATCTCCTCCCTGCTCATCGGCAGGAAAGGTGCTGGCCCGAAGCATTCGGCCCAGTACTTGGGATAGTCGTAGAGTGGTTTGGCTGCTTGCATGTCAGTGACCGGTTCTGGTGTGCAGGAAAATCGCGGGCGCGGAATATAGCACAAATTTTGACCAAATCCGACGATGGTTGTCGGATTCATGGATACCGATGAACAACGCCGCGCCTGCGCGCGCCCGTTATTCGTCGTCGTCGAAGTTGTACATGCCCGGGGCAAGGTTCTCGAAGCGGGTGTACTTGCCGATGAACGCCAGGCGCACGAAGCCGATGGGGCCGTTACGCTGCTTGCCGATGATGATTTCCGCCACGCCCTTGTGCTCGGTCTCGGGGTGATACACCTCGTCGCGGTAGACGAACATGATCACGTCGGCGTCCTGCTCGATCGCACCGGATTCACGCAAGTCGGAGTTCACCGGGCGTTTGTTCGGCCGCTGTTCCAGGGAGCGGTTCAGCTGCGACAGGGCGATGACCGGGCAGTTGAACTCCTTGGCCAGGGCCTTGAGCGAGCGGGAGATCTCGGAAATCTCGTTGGTACGGTTGTCACCGGCCGAACCGGGGATCTGCATCAGTTGCAGGTAGTCGACCATGATCATGGCAATTTCGCCGTGCTCACGAGCCAGGCGCCGGGTGCGCGCGCGCATCTCCGAGGGGCTGATGCCGGCGGTGTCGTCGATGAACAGCTTGCGGTCGTTGAGCAGGTTCACCGCCGAAGTCAGGCGCGGCCAGTCGTCGTCGTCGAGCTGGCCGGAACGCACCTTGGTCTGGTCGATACGGCCCAGCGACGACAGCATACGCATGATCAGCGATTCACCTGGCATCTCGAGGGAGAACACCAGCACCGCCTTGTCGGTACGCAGTACGGCGTTTTCCACCAGGTTCATGGCGAAGGTGGTCTTGCCCATCGATGGACGGCCGGCAACGATGATCAGGTCGGCCGGCTGCAGGCCGCTGGTCTTCTCGTCCAGGTCGGTGAAGCCGGTGGAAACACCGGTGATGTCGCTGTCGGAGTTGAACAGCGTGTCGATACGGTCGATGGCCATGGTCAACAGTTCGTTGACCCCCACCGGGCCGCCGGTTTTCGGCCGCGCCTCGGCGATCTGGAAGATCTGCCGCTCGGCATCGTCGAGGATTTCTTCGGCATTGCGCCCTTGCGGGTTGAATGCGTTATCGGCGATATCGGTACTGATACTGATCAGCTGGCGCAGGGTGGCACGCTCGCGAATGATCGCGGCGTAGGCCTTGATGTTGGCCACCGACGGGGTGTTCTTGGCCAGTTCGGCCAGGTACGCCAGGCCGCCGACCTGCGAGGACAGGCCTTCCTTGTCCAGCTGCTCATGCAGCGTGACCACGTCGAAGGGCTGGTTGGCGTCCGCCAGCTTGTGCACGGCACGGAAGATCAGGCGGTGGTCATGCCGATAGAAATCGCCATCCGACACCTGGTCCAGTACGCGCTCCCAGGCGTTGTTATCCAGCATCAGGCCACCGAGCACGGCCTGTTCGGCCTCGATGGAATGCGGCGGCACCTTCAGGGCTGCGGTTTGCAGGTCAAGCTGTTCGGGGGTGGTGATCTCGTTCATGGCCACGAAAGAATTCTTGAGGATGAAAAAGACAAAGGGCACGGCCTGTCAAAAACAGGACCGTGCCCGATGTTAACCGCCCGGCTCACGAGGAGCCAGCCAGTCAGCGCAGCTTAGGCAGCTACGACGACCACACGTACGGTGGCTTCAACGTCGCTGTGCAGGTGCACGGCTACGTCGTATTCGCCAACCTGACGGATGGTGCCGTTCGGCAGACGAACTTCAGCCTTGGCCACTTCAACGCCGGAGGCGGTCAGGGCGTCAGCGATGTCGTGGGTGCCGATCGAACCGAACAGCTTGCCTTCGTCGCCAGCGGTGGCAGTGATGGTCACTTCCAGCTCGGCCAGTTGGGCAGCGCGGCTTTCAGCCGAAGCTTTCTTGTCAGCAGCTGCTTTTTCCAGCTCGGCGCGACGCTCTTCGAACGCAGCCAGGTTGGCGGCGTTGGCAACGGTGGCCTTGCCGAATGGCAGCAGGAAGTTACGGCCGTAACCAGCCTTAACCTTTACTTTGTCGCCCAGGTTGCCCAGGTTAGCGACTTTTTCCAGCAGGATCAGTTCCATTTGGTAAAACCTCTTAACTTTTAACCTTCACCGTTCGCGGAGTCATTCCCCTTGGGGGACTTGCGACCGCGAAAATCAATCAGGCTGTCGACAATGGCCAAAACCACCAGCAACGGATAAATCAGCTGCATGATCAGCGGCAACGTCACGTACATCCCCACCAGCCAGAAACCGGCCAGTCGGCCCTGCGCCACCAGCCCGTGCATCAAGGCGATGCCGGCCAGCACCAGTACCAGGCTCGAGGCCGATGCCAGGACGATGAACTGCGGCCCGATGAACGGGGCCACCACCATCACTGCCACCAAGACCGCCATGGTCTGTTTCGGCAACTTCAGGGCGCGAAACTCGCGACCGAAGCCTCCAGGGTTGTACAACGCTGCCTGCCAGTAGCGCGCCAGCACCAGGGCCAACACACTGAACAATTGCACTGTCACTGCTGTGGAAGCGACCAGCACGGGGCGGATCAGCTCACCGGAAAGCACCGGTTGCCCTTCGATTTTCGGCATGGCGTCGGCAAACGCCTTGGCCAGCCCGTCGAAGGTTTGCGCCAGCGCCAGATCGAGCACGAGGCTGAAAGCCACGGCGAACACGGCACTGACCAGCAACACCCGGCTCCAGGGATGCTCGGCGCGCAGCAGCGCAGCCAGGCCCAGGGCACCCGCGATCACCAGGAAGGTGATCGGATCGCCCATGACCCACACGGCCAGCCCGGCCAGCAGGCCGCCGGCGATGACCGTAGTAGCATCCTTGAACCCACGCCGCAGCAGCACAAGGCTGCCGGCAGCGGCACTCAACCAGAACAGCAGCGGCAGTACCGCACTGATGACCACCACCAGGGTGGCCTGCACACGACCGCGCATGATGAAACTTGCTAACGCTCGCATGCTAATCCCTTACTGCTTGTCGACGACCCGGTCTCAGCGGCCGTGGCTGTCGGTGTAGGGCAGCAGGGCCAGGAAGCGGGCGCGCTTGATAGCGGTAGCCAGCTGACGCTGATAACGAGCTTTGGTACCGGTGATACGGCTTGGAACGATCTTGCCGGTTTCGGATACGTAAGCTTTCAGGGTGTTGAGATCTTTGAAGTCGATCTCTTTCACGTCTTCAGCAGTGAAGCGGCAGAATTTACGACGACGGAAGAAACGTGCCATTTAATAGGCTCCTCTAAAGGTCCGTGGATTACTCGTCAGCGTTATCGCTGGAGTCGCTGTCATTGCTGTCGTCGCCGTCGGCGGATTCAGCATGCTCAGGACGCTCACGACGCTCACGGCGCTCGCTGCGGTTTTCTTCAGCCTTCAGCATCTCGGACTGGCCGGTAACGGCTTCGTCGCGACGGATGACCAGGTTACGGATAACGGCATCGTTGTAGCGGAAGTTGTCTTCCAGCTCGGCCAGGGCCTTGCCGGTGCACTCAACGTTCAGCATCACGTAGTGAGCCTTGTGAACATTGTTGATTGCGTAGGCCAGTTGACGACGGCCCCAGTCTTCCAGGCGGTGGATCTTGCCACCATCTTCTTCGATCAGCTTGGTGTAACGCTCAACCATGCCGCCGACTTGCTCGCTCTGGTCCGGGTGAACCAGGAAGATGATTTCGTAATGACGCATGAATGCTCCTTACGGGTTAGTAGTCTGCCAGTGGATCTGGTCAGACAAGGAGTGAATGACACTGGTGTGTCTTGCCAGGGAGTAGAGGCACATGCGCACCTGCCAGCTCGGCAAGGGGCGCAATTGTAGAGAAGGCGGGACACACAAGCAAGGAAATTGGCGATTATTTGAACAGCCAGAAACATATTCACAATGTGCAAGGCCCCATTCGCGGGCACGCCCGCTCCCACGGGTTCAGCGCAGCCTTTGGCATTGCAGATTACCTGTGGGAGCGGGCGTGCCCGCGAAGAGGCCGGTACAGGCTATCGATCAGCGCTTGGCCTGCCGCTGACGCACGGCCTCGAACAGGCAAACCCCGGTCGCCACCGAGACGTTCAGGCTGCTGACGCTACCGGCCATCGGCAGCTTCACCAGGAAATCGCAATGCTCACGGGTCAGCCGGCGCATGCCCTTGCCTTCCGCGCCCATGATCATCACCAGCGGCCCGGTCAGGTCCTGCTGGTAGATCTCCTGCTCGGCTTCGCCAGCGGTACCGACCACCCACAGGCCACGCTGCTGCAACTTCTCCAGGGTGCGTGCCAGGTTGGTCACGGCCACCAGCGGGATCACTTCCGCCGCACCGCAGGCCACCTTGCGCACCACCGGGGTCAGGGTTGCAGACTTGTCCTTGGGCACGATCACCGCCGTGGCACCGGCCGCATCGGCGGTACGCAGGCAGGCACCCAGGTTATGCGGGTCGGTGACGCCGTCCAGCACCAGGATCAGCGGCGGCGTTTCGCTGCGTTCGAGCAATTCCTCGAGCATCAGCTCGCCCCACACCTGGCTCGGGCTCACCTCGGCAACCACGCCCTGGTGCACGCCCTCGACCCAGGCATCCAGCTCACGACGCTCGGCCTGGCCAACCGCCACGCGGTTTTCTGCGGCCAGTGCCAGCAACGCCTGGATGCGCGGCTCGCTGCGCCCTTCCGACAGCCAGATCTGCTTGACCCGCTTCGGATGGTGCTGCAGCAACGCCTGCACGGCGTGCACGCCGTAGATCTTTTCCAGCTGACTCATGACTTGTTCTTGCCCTTGCGTGGCGCACCGGACTTCGGCGGGCCTTTACGGTGCTTGGTCGGCTTGCCAGAGGACTTGCCGCCCTTGTCCGACTTGCTGCCGGCATGGCCGCTGCTGCGCGCCTCGCTCATCAGCGCCTTCTTCATTTCGCGGCTCTTGCGCACTTCGGCGTTACGCTGCACGGCGTCTTTCGGGAAGTACGCCTCGGCGGTCTCGCTCTTGCGGCTGCGCGGTTTCGGCGTGGCCTTGGCCTCGACCGGTGGCTGCTCGGCCTGGGCGGCAGCCGGCGCGGCGCCACGCTGCTTGCGGCCGATCGGTGCGGCAAGGGTGTTTTCCGACACCTCGAAGTCGATCTTGCGCTCGTCCAGGTCGACGCGCATCACCTTGACTTCGATCGTGTCACCCAGGCGGAAGCTGCGTCCGGTACGTTCGCCGGACAGGCGGTGGTGCACCGGATCGAAGTGGTAGTAGTCACCCGGCAGCGCACTCACGTGCACCAGGCCTTCTACATAGATGTCGGTCAGCTCGACGAACAGGCCGAACCCGGTCACTGCAGTGATCACGCCCGGGAAGGTCTCGCCCACGCGGTCTTTCATGAACTCGCACTTGAGCCAGTTGACCACGTCACGGGTGGCTTCGTCGGCCCGGCGCTCGGTCATCGAGCACTGCTCGCCGAGTTGCTCGAGGGTATTCTCGTCATACGGGTAGATACGCGCCTTGGGGATGCTCATGGCGCCGGCACGCTTGACGTGCGGGGTATCGACCCGGGAGCGGATGATGCTGCGGATGGCGCGGTGCACCAGCAGGTCCGGATAACGACGAATCGGCGAGGTGAAGTGGGTGTACGCCTCGTAGTTCAGGCCGAAGTGGCCGTTGTTTTCGGTGCTGTACACCGCCTGGCTCAGCGAGCGCAGCATCACGGTCTGGATCAGGTGGAAGTCCGGGCGCCCGGCGATACTTGCCAGCAGGGCCTGGTAATCCTTCGGCGACGGGTCCTTGCCCTTGTGCAGGGTCAGGCCCAGCTCGCCGAGGAAGGCGCGCAGCTTTTCCAGGCGCTCCGGCGGCGGGCCGTCGTGCACGCGGTACAACGCAGGCACGCCATGCTTCTGCAGGAATTCGGCGGTGGCCACGTTAGCCGCCAGCATGCACTCCTCGATCAGCTTGTGGGCGTCGTTGCGCACGGTCGGGCGGATTTCCGCGATCTTGCGCTCGTCGCCGAAGATGATGCGGGTTTCCTGGGTCTCGAAGTCGATCGCGCCACGGGTGTGGCGTGCGGCCACCAGCACCTTGTACAGGTTGTACAGGTTCTTCAGGTCCGGCACGACTGCCTTGTACTCCTCGCGCAGCGCCTTGCCCTCACGGGTACGGGAGTGCTCGAGCATGCTGCTGACCTTGTTGTAGGTCAGGCGGGCGTGGGAGTGGATGACGCCTTCGTAGAACTGGTAGTCGACCATCTGCCCGGCCTTGTTCATGGTCATTTCACAGACCATGGCCAGGCGATCGACATGCGGGTTCAGCGAGCACAGGCCGTTCGACAGCTCCTCGGGGAGCATCGGCACCACGCGCTCGGGGAAGTACACCGAGTTACCACGCTGCTGCGCCTCGACGTCCAGGGCCGAACCCAGGCGCACATAGCTGGACACATCGGCGATCGCCACATACAGGCGCCAGCCGCCGGAGAACAGGCGCAGCTTGCCCAGCGGCTCGCAATACACGGCATCGTCGAAGTCGCGGGCGTCCTCGCCGTCGATGGTGACGAAGGGCAGGTGGCGCAGGTCGACCCGCTTCTCCTTGTCCTTCTCTTCGACTTCGGAGCGGAACTTGCGCGCTTCCTTGATCACTTCCTTGGGCCAGACGTGCGGGATGTCGTAGCTGCGCAGGGCAACGTCGATTTCCATGCCCGGGGCCATATAGTTGCCGATGACTTCGACCACGTCGCCTTGCGGCTGGAAGCGCGGGGTTGGCCAGTGAGTGATCTTGATCTCGACGAACTGGCCGATCTTCGCGCCACCATTGCGCCCGGCAGTCACCAGCACTTCCTGCTGGATCTTCGGGTTGTCCGGGGTCACGTAGCCGATACCGCCTTCTTCGAAGTAACGGCCGACCACGCTTTCGTGGGCACGGGAAATAATCTCGACCAGCACGCCTTCGCGGCGGCCACGGCGGTCGACGCCAGATACGCGGGCCAGGCCGCGGTCACCGTCGAATACCAGGCGCATCTGCGCCGGGCTGAGGAACAGGTCTTCGCTGCCGTCATCCGGGATCAGGAAACCGAAGCCGTCACGGTGGCCGGAGACGCGGCCGCAGATCAGGTCCAGCTTATCCACCGGGGCATAAGTGCCGCGCCGGGTATAGATAAGCTGGCCGTCACGCTCCATGGCGCGCAGGCGGCGGCGCAGGGCTTCGATCTGGTCTTCGTCGTGAAGACCGAACTCGGCCGCCAGCTCCTCGCGCGCGGCCGGTTCGCCACGGTCGGCAAGGCGCTGCAGGATCAGCTCACGGCTGGGAATAGGGTTGTCGTATTTTTCCGCTTCGCGAGCGGCCTCGGGATCGAGGGATTGCCAATCGGCCATCAGAAGGGGTTCACCTTGGGGTATATAGATAGGAATTCTGGCATAGGCGTATTGAAACCGGAAATGTCAGCCTTGGACAGCCCCACCGGCACCTCGTGCGGACAGGAATAGGCCTGCGGAATCAACAAGTTGAATTTTTTGAAATTTTTTTTGCTCAGGGGGTTTACAGCCCCCCGGGCCGTCCGTATAGTGCGCACCACAACGACGGACAACCCCGAAGTTGTAGTAGAGATGAACGACGCTGTAAAGCATCTTTTGATCTCGAATGTGTGCCCAGGTGGCGGAATTGGTAGACGCGCTGGTTTCAGGTATCAGTGGCTTAACGGCCGTGGAAGTTCGAGTCTTCTCCTGGGCACCAAATATTTTCAAGTAACAGATGACCAAGGATCTGTTGCTACTGTGTGAAAGCGAACGATAGTCGCCTTCTCCAGACGATGTAAAGCTTTGCCCAGGTGGCGGAATTGGTAGACGCGCTGGTTTCAGGTATCAGTGACTTAACGGTCGTGGAAGTTCGAGTCTTCTCCTGGGCACCATACAAAAACCCACTAGCTTGCTAGTGGGTTTTTTCTTGCCTGCGATTTTTGTATCGCCCTCTCCTGCCGGGATTGCTCTGGCGCTCGATCTCACAGGCGCAACAAGGCCCAAGGCGATCCGCCCATGAATTTCTCCTCATCCGGCCACTTGAGAAACGATTTCGTTTACCATTGTTTCCAAATATGTAGCCGTAAGCGAGGAAGTACCCGCATGACGATCCGCCCGCAACCGCTGATGCGTACCTTGGCCGCCGCCGTGCTGAGCCTGGTCATCGGCGCTCCGGCCGCCATGGCAGATGCACCGGTCACCCTGACCATGTACAACGGCCAGCACAAGGAAATCGGCGAAGCCATCGCCAAGGCCTACGAGGCCAAGACCGGTATCCACATCAACATCCGCAAGGGCAGCAGCAACCAGCTGGCCAGCCAGATCATCGAGGAAGGCGACCGCTCGCCGGCCGACATCATCTACACCGAAGAGTCCCCGCCCCTGAACAACCTGGGCGAGCTGGGCCTGCTGGCAAAGATCGACGATGCCACGCTGAACATGCTGCCCAAGGAATATGTTGGCGCCAACGGCACCTGGATGGGCGTCACGGCACGCACCCGCGTGGTCGTGTACAACCCGAAGAAGATCGACGAGAAAGACCTGCCGACTACCGTCATGGATTTCGCCGGCCCTGAATGGGATGGCCGCGTCGGCTATGTACCCACCAGCGGAGCATTCCAGGAACAGGCTGTGGCCATCCTGAAGATGCACGGGCGTGAAGCCACCGAAGAATGGCTGACCGGCCTGAAAGCCTTCGGCAAGACCTACACCAACAACATGGTCGCCCTGAAGGCCGTGGAAAAAGGCGAAGTCGCCGCTGTGCTGGTGAACAACTACTACTGGTACGCCCTGGAACGCGAGCGCGGCAAACTCGACTCCAGGCTGTACTACCTGGCCGATGGCGATGCCGGCAACCTGGTAACCATCTCCGGTGCAGCAGCGGTCAAGGCCAGCAAGCACCCGAAGGAAGCCCAGGCCCTGCTCAACTGGATGGCCAGCGAAGAAGGCCAGCGCGTGATCACCCAGACCACCGCCGAATACCCGCTGCACAAGGGCATGGTTTCCGACCGTGGCCTGAAACCGTTCGAAGAGCTGCGCCCGCCGAAGATTTCGCCGGCGGACCTGGGCAATGCCGAGGAAGCCATCGAGCTTGAACGCGAGGTCGGCCTGCTCTGATGACTGCCGCCCTGTCCGAGCCGGTGCCGGTACGCTTCGTACCGCGCCGCAAGCGCCCTTCCGTCTGGGTGGTGCTGCCTGTGCTGTTCCTGGTGGCAATGAGCTTGCTGCCATTGGCCTATGTCGCCATCAAAGCCTGGGAAGCCGGCTGGCGCGAGGCGTTGCACCTGCTGTGGCGGCCATTTGTCTGGGGTTTGATGCGTAACACCCTGATGCTGATGGTCGGGGTGACGCTGGCCTGCATGGTGGTCGGCCTGGCCCTGGCCTGGCTGCTGGAGCGCAGCAACCTGGTCGGGCGCAGGCTGTGGGGGGTGGTACTGTGCCTGCCATTCGCCGTGCCGTCGTTCGTCAGCAGCTTCACCTGGGTATCGCTGAGCTCGGACTTCGAAGGCCTGGGCGGGGCGATCCTGGTCATGGCCCTGTCCAAGTACCCGCTGGTGTTCCTGCCAGTGGCGGCTACCCTGCGCAACCTAGATACCTCGCTGGAGGAATCGGCGCGCACCCTGGGTTGCAGCCGCTGGGGGGTATTCGTCAAGGTCACCCTGCCATTGTTGTGGCCATCGATGCTCGGCGGCGCACTGCTGATTGCCTTGCACATGCTGGTGGAGTTCGGCGCGCTGTCGATCCTCGGCCTGCAGACCTTCACCACGGCGATCTACCAGCAGTTCGAACTGGAGTTCAGCAATGCCAATGCGGCCATGCTGTCGGCAGTACTGCTGGCGCTGTGCCTGGTGATGCTGTGGCTGGAATTGCGCGTGCGCGGCAAGGCCCGCCACGTGCGCATCGGCCAGGGCGTGGCACGCCGCGCGCAGCCGGTGCGGCTACGCGGCTGGGCCGTACTGGCGCAGCTGTTCTGTGTCGCCCTGGCAGTACTGGGCAGTGGTATTCCGCTGGCCATGCTCGGCTACTGGCTGAGCGTGGGCTCATCGGCGGCGTTTCCGGTGGCGGCCATCTCCAAGGCGCTGTTCACCTCGCTGTCGGTATCGCTTGGTGGTGCCGGCTTCTGCGTGCTGCTGGCCCTGCCGATCAGCTTCCTGGTGGTGCGCTACAAAGGCCGCCTGGCGATCTGGGCCGAACGCCTGCCGTACCTGCTGCACGCCCTGCCCGGCCTGGTGATCGCCCTGACTCTGGTGTTCTTCGCCCTGCACTATGTACCGGCGCTGTACCAGACCACGGCCTTGTTGTTGCTCGCCTACGCACTGCTGTTCCTGCCATTGGCCCAGTCGCCTGTGCGTACTGCGCTGAACAAGGCTTCGCCGACACTGGAGGAAGCCGCACGCACCTTGGGCGCGAACAGTTTTGCCGCGTTCTGCCGGGTGACCTTGCCGATCATCTTCCCGGCCATGGCTGCGGCCTTTGCCCTGGTGTTCCTGGATGCCATGAAGGAATTGACCGCGACATTGCTGCTCAGCCCTACCGGCATGACCACCTTGGCCACCGAGGTGTGGGCCCATACCGCCAACGTCGAGTTCGCGGCCGCTGCGCCTTATGCGGCACTGCTGATCGTGGTGTCAGGGTTGCCGGTCTACCTGCTGACTACGCGGATGTACCTGAACAAGGCGTAACCTGCTTCGCGGGCTTGCCCGCGAAGCAGCCTTCAGGCGATGTTACGCAGCATGCGCCGCACGATAGGCCCGTGAGCCTTGCCGACCGGCAGCATGTAGAGGCGGCCGAACCTGTTGAAGCACCGCACCGAGGTGGTTACGCGCAAGTGTTGCCGCCCCTGCCCTGCTTCAGCCAGGTCCAGGCTCACCATTACCGCCAGGTGCGTGTCGCGCGAAGTCAGGACCAGTTGCTGACCGCTGATCGCCTCGACAGTGAAGAAATCCAGAAGCTCGCCCACCAACGGCACCTGCTCGGGGCGGCGTGATGAGAAACCGTGGATGGCGGCAACATTGAACCGCCGCGAGATGGCGTCGCGCAGGCGGAAGGCCACGGCCAGCCAGCCTGGGACGTGCGAGGTCATGGCGCAGTAGGCCTGGAAGGCGGTCATTGGCGCAGTGACGACGATGCCATCGCAATGAAGAAAATCCAGCTCCGCCGGGACGGCGACCAGTGGGGCAGACATGAACAACTCCCTTTGTCATCTGTCGCCGCCATCATAGCAACACCGCCCCTTGCAGGAGCGTCAGGCTCTGAACTGGCCCAGGCTTGCCCGCAGTTGCGCAGCCAGGTCATCCAGCACCTTGCTGCTGGCCGTGGTCTGCATCACCACCTCGGCCGAGCGCTCGGCCTGTGCGTGGATGTTCTCCACTCGCCCCCGTACTGCCTGCGCACCATGGGCCTGCTGTTCGGCTGCCCGGGTCGCCAGGCCGATGGCCGCATGCACCTGCTCGACCGCCGCCTGCACTGACTGCTGACGACGTTCATTGTCACGCAGCACCAGCAGCCCCTCACTGGCCTTGAGCCCGGCCTGGCTGATGGTCGCCACGGCTTCCTTGGCACCTTTCTGCAAGGCGGCGATATGCGCCTGGATGTCCCCGGTGGAGCTTTGCGTCTTGCTCGCCAATGCCCGCACTTCATCGGCCACAACGGCGAACCCGCGCCCGGTCTCGCCGGCCCGGGCCGCCTCGATGGCAGCGTTGAGGGCCAACAGGTTGGTCTGTTCGGCAATACCGTGGATCACCGTCAGCACCACTTCAATCTGTTCACTCTGCTTGGCCAGCCGCTCGATCACCTGCGAGCCGGTTTCCACCTGCCCGGCCAGGTTCTCGATCAAGCCGGCCAGCTGGGTCGAGGTGCGGCTGTTTTCATCGGTGGCCTGACGAATGTCCACGACTTGTTGCAGCGCCGCCTGCATCGCATGGCTTTCGGCCTGCGCCTCATCAGCCATGCTCGACAGGTCGCGCAGGCTGGCCGCCACTTCATCGCGTTGCAGCGCGGCGGCAGCATCGGCGCCGGCATTGCGCTGGGCCATCGCGCCGATCTCGACTCCGGTACGCTGGGCCACCTCGCCGGCCTCGCGGACGATGGGTTGCAGCTTGTCGACGAAGCGGTTAACCGCCGAAGCCATGTCACCGATTTCGTCGCGGCTGTCGAGCGGCACGCGCTTGGTCAGGTCGCCTTCGCCGGCCGCCAGGTCGTCGAGGGCGGCAATCAACAGGCGCAGCTTGCTCAGCACCCGGCGCCCCAGCACCACGGCCACCACCAGCAGAACGCCCAGCCCGACCAGTACCAGGCCCAGACCGATACGCCAGCGCAGCTCGGCAGCGGCATCGCGCACGGTCTGGGCGGTGTTGGCCTGCATGGCAGCAGCACTGCCCTGCGCCTTCTCCAGACGCTCGCGCAGGGTCTTGCCACTCTCGGCAGCAGCACCGACCAGGCTATCGCCGACCAGCTGCTCGCCGCTGGCGATCAGGGCGGTGAAGCGCTGGTCGAGGGCCTTGAGCTCCTGATCGATGCCGGCCGTGGAAACGCCCATGATCACCTTGCCTATTTCCGCGCCATTGGGGCTGATCGAGGCTTCGACGAAGTACACCGCCGGGTCACGTCGGGCGGCATCGATCACCTTGTCCAGCGCTCGCTCGCCCTGGCCTTTGTCCATCAACGCCTGGTTGATCGGGTTCTGCCGGTTCAGGTAGCGGGTCAGGTGTTGGCCCTGGGCATCGTCATACACCACGAACAACACGTTGGGGTTGCGCTGGGCACGCCGGGCAAAGTCCGAGAGCACCGGTACATCGTTGTCCCAGATCGCACGCGGGGCCACCGAGGCCAGCAGCTGAGCCATGTCGTTGGTGGAGTCCTTGAGGTTCTTTTCCAGGGTACCGCGCAGTTGCTGCTGTTCGCTTTGCAGGCGTGCCGACAACCCTGCACTCAGGCGCTGGCGGGTGCTGCTGGACAGGCTGTCGAGGCCCGAGCGGACATCTTGCCCGGCCTGTTCGAGATCGCTGGCGAGTTCGCGGCTGTCGTTACCCAGGCGTTCGCCCAGTTCGGCCTCCAGTGACGTGACCGTGCTGCGGGTAAGCGCAACGGCTACCAGCACTTGCACCAAAAGGGCGATACCAAGGGCAACAAACACAGGCCGCAAAAGGCGGCTTCGTAACAGTGAGAGGATGGCAGACACGGTGAAACCCTCGTGTATTCTGGCGCCACTACTTTGATGGCATCTTCAGAAGCTTCTTACAGCAAGGGTTGTGCCGGGGGCAGCAGGGATAAGTGCCAAGGTTTAGCAATGGGTTTTCCTGTACCGGCCTCTTCGCGGGCTTGCCCGCTCCCACAGGGACCCCGCACATTCTGAAATTTGTGGAGGCTCTGTGGGAGCGGGCAAACCCGCGAAGAGGCCGGTGCAGGAAAGCACAAATGAAAACGCCGCGGCCCCTTTCAGAGCCACGGCGTCAGATCAGCCTGGCGGGCAGATCAGGCGAACGGATGACGCAGCACGATGGTCTCGTTGCGGTCCGGGCCGGTGGAGATGATGTCGATCGGCGCACCGATCAGCGCTTCGATGCGCTTGATGTAGGCGCGCGCATTGGCTGGCAGTTCTTCCAGGGTTTTCACGCCCAGGGTCGACTCGCTCCAGCCTGGCATCTCTTCGTACACCGGCTCCAGGCCGATGTAGCTGTCGGCATCGGAAGGCGCGTCGATGACGGCACCGTTCTCGTTCTTGTAGCCCACGCAGATGTTGATGGTTTCCAGGCCGTCCAGCACGTCCAGCTTGGTCAGGCAGATGCCCGAGATGCTGTTGACGTCGATGGCGCGACGCAGGATGACGGCATCGAACCAGCCGCAACGGCGGGCACGGCCAGTGGTGGAACCGAACTCGTGGCCACGCTTGGCCAGGGTAGCACCAGTCTCGTCGAACAGTTCGGTCGGGAACGGACCGGAACCCACGCGAGTGGTGTAGGCCTTGGTGATACCGAGGATGTAGTCGAGGTACATCGGACCAACGCCGGAACCGGTGGAGATACCGCCAGCGGTGGTGTTGGAGCTGGTGACGTACGGGTAGGTACCGTGGTCGATGTCCAGCAGCGAACCCTGGGCGCCTTCGAACATGATGTCCTTGCCGGCACGACGCAGGTTGTGCAGCTCGGCAGTGACGTCGAGCATCATCGGCTTGAGCTGTTCGGCGTAGGCCATGCACTCGTCCAGGGTCTGCTGGAAGTCGATGGCCGGCTCTTTGTAGTAGTTCACCAGCTGGAAGTTATGGTAGTCCAGCAGCTCACCCAGCTTGGCAGCGAAACGCTCACGGTGGAACAGGTCGCCCACGCGCAGGCCGCGGCGGGCGACCTTGTCTTCATAGGCAGGGCCGATACCACGGCCGGTGGTGCCGATCTTGGCTTCGCCACGGGCTTTTTCGCGGGCCTGGTCCAGGGCCACGTGGTACGACAGGATCAGCGGCGCAGCCGGGGAAATGCGCAGGCGCTCGCGCACCGGTACGCCCTTCTCTTCCAGCTTGGTGATTTCACGCATCAGCGCGTCCGGTGCAACGACCACGCCGTTGCCGATCAGGCACTGTACGCCTTCACGCAGGATGCCCGAGGGAATCAGGTGCAGAACGGTCTTTTCACCGTTGATCACCAGGGTGTGACCCGCGTTGTGGCCACCCTGGTAGCGCACTACGGCGGCAGCATGTTCGGTCAGCAGATCGACGATCTTGCCTTTGCCCTCATCACCCCACTGGGTGCCCAGGACGACGACATTCTTACCCATTACATTGGTCCTCATTCACGCAAACTTGGTTGTCGGCCTGTTGCCGACGCAGAAACTCACTGGGTCAGCGGCAGAACCTGCCAGCGCCCGTCTTGCTGAATCAATTGCCGATCACAATCCGCCTCGAGAGCAGCACTCAACGGCTGGCCAGGCAGGGCCTGAACCACACGCTGGCCCTCGTTGCGCAACTGGCAGACTTGCTGCCAGAGGGCCGCGTCGCCACTGTCCGGCATCCAGATGCCGCCAGCTGGCAATACGACCTCCGCTCGCCCCAGTGTGACCAGGGTCTTCAAATCCGTGGAAAAACCGGTGGCCGGGCGTGCCCGGCCAAAGTCGGCGCCGATGTCGTCGTAGCGCCCACCCTGGGCGATCGACTGGCCTTCGCCAGGCACGAACACGGCGAACACCACGCCGGTGTGGTAGTGGTAACCGCGCAGTTCGCCGAGGTCGAAGTACAACGGCAGCTCGGGGAAGCGCGATGCCAAGCGATCGGCGATCGCCAGCAGGTCATCCAGCGCCGCCAGCACGCTGGCCGGGGCACGGCCGAGGCGCACGCGGGCCTCGGCCAGCACTTCACGACCACCGCACAGCTCGACCAGCGCGCGCAGCATGTTGCCCAGGTCCTTCGGCAGGTCGGCGGTCAACGCCTGGACCTCATCGACGGCCTTGCGCTGCAGGGCATCGAACAGTTGCTGCTCGACCGCACCAGACAGGCCGGCAGCGCGGGCCAGGCCACGGTAGATACCGACATGGCCGAGGTCCATGTGCACATCCGGGACGTCGGTCAGTTGCAACGTGGCGAGCATCAGGCTGATGACCTCGACATCGCTGGTAGGGCTGGCATCGCCGTACAACTCGGCGCCCAGCTGGATCGGGCTGCGCGAGGTGGACAGGGCACGCGGTTGGGCGTGCAGCACGCTGCCGGCATAGCACAGGCGGCTCGGGCCTTCACGGCGCAGGGTGTGGGCATCGATGCGTGCCACCTGCGGGGTGAAGTCGGCGCGGAAGCCCATCAGGCGGCCGGACTGCGGGTCCACCACCTTGAAGGTGCGCTGATCCAGGTCCTGGCCGGCGCCGGTGAGCAGCGACTCCAGGTACTCGATATGCGGGGTGACGACCAGTTCGTAGCCCCAACTCTGGAACAGGTCCAACACCTGGCGGCGCGCGATCTCGATGCGCGCAGCCTCAGGTGGCAGTACTTCCTCGATGCCATCTGGCAGTAGCCAGCGGTCTACCGTTGCCATTACGCCATTTCCCCTCTGGTCCGGGTGGCTTGCCAGCAGGCGAGCCGTCAGTAAAGCCGGTACCGCGCACAGCAGCGGGCAGCACTGATCCCAGCGCAGCCACCGTACCCGATACCCTCGAATTGCCATGCGACCTGACCAAACCGTCAACTGGCGGTTTGCCAATCAACCTTGCAGACGCAAAAAAGCCGGGAAATTTCCCGGCTGCCTCATCATACACCCCTTTTCAATCAGGATGCACCCCGCCAGGTGTTTTAGCTGCCGGGCGGGGTGCCGCTACATTGAAATCAGGGCCTGAGCATCACGGCCTGCTCTTGTCCAGGAAACGGAAGAACTCGTTCTTCGGGTCCAGGACCAGCACGTCGCTCTTGCTCGAGAAGCTCTCGCGGTACGCCTGCAGGCTACGGTAGAACGCATAGAAATCGGCGTCCTGGGTGTAGGCCTTGGCGTAGATGGCGGCCGCCTGGGCGTCGCCGTCACCGCGGGTTTCCTCTGCTTCGCGATAAGCTTCGGCCAGCAGTACGCGGCGCTGACGGTCGGCATCGGCACGGATACCCTCAGCCAGTTCGTTACCCTTGGCACGATGCTCGCGGGCCTCACGCTCACGCTCGGTGCTCATGCGGTCGAACACGCTACGGTTGACTTCCTTCGGCAGGTCGATGGCCTTGACGCGTACGTCGACCACCTCGATACCCAGCTCCTTGGCGGCCATGCGGTTGAGCGATGCAGTGATGTCAGCCATCAGCGCGTCACGTTCACCGGAAACCACCTCGTGCAGGGTGCGTTTACCGAACTGGTCACGCAGGCCACTTTCCAGACGACGCGACAGACGCTCGTCGGCGATCTGCTTCATGCCGGAAGTGGCGGTGTAGAAGCGCTCGGCATCCTTGACGCGCCACTTGGCGTAGGCGTCGACCATCACTGCTTTCTTCTCCAGGGTCAGGAACCGCTGGGTCGGGGCGTCGAGGGTCATCAGGCGGGCATCGAACTTGCGCACCTGGTTCACGTACGGAATCTTCACGTGCAGGCCCGGCTGGACATCCGCCTGGACCACCTTACCGAAGCGCAGCATTACTGCACGCTCGGTCTGGGCCACGATATAGAAGCTGTTCCAGGCGACGATGGCCAGGACCACGGCGGCGATCAGGGCGATCAGCGATCGGTTGCTCATCAGCGGCTCTCCCTAGTGCGCAGCGGCTGCTGTTGCTGTTGCAGGTCCTGCGCCGCACGGGCGGCCGCATCGTTGACCGATGGCGACACGCTGGTGATTGGCGCGGACGGGTTGCGGCTGCCTTCGACCATCTTGTCCAGCGGCAGGTAGAGCAGGTTGTTCTGCCCATCCTTGGTCGCCACCATGACCTTGCTCGAATTGCTGTAGACCTCCTGCATGGTCTCCAGGTACAGGCGCTGACGGGTCACGTCAGGAGCCTTGCGGTACTCGGCAACCAGCTTGCTGAAGCGGTCGGCCTCACCCTTGGCACGGGCAATGACTTCGTCACGGTAACCGTTGGCATCCTCGATGATGCGCTGGGCCTGACCACGCGCTTCCGGCACCACGCCGTTGGCGTAGGACTCAGCCTGGTTGCGCGCACGCTGCTCGTCTTCGCGGGCACGGATCACGTCGTCGAAGGCCTCCTGCACTTCACGCGGGGCTGCCGCGCTCTGCACGTTGACCTGGGTAACGGTGATACCCGTGCGGTAGTTGTCGAGGAAGCGCTGCAGGCGTTCGCGGATATCCACGGCCATCTGCTCGCGGCCTTCGGTCAGCACCTGGTCCATCGAGGTGGAACCCACCACGTGGCGCAGGGCGCTTTCGGTCGCGTGCTGCAGGCTGACCTCGGGCTGGTCGACGTTAAGCACGAAGTCCTGCAGGTTGCTGATCTTGTACTGGACGGTCAGCGGCACCTCGACGATGTTCTCGTCTTCGGTCAGCATCTGGCCCTGCTTGGTGTAGGCACGCTCGCGCGTGACGTTTTCCATGTACTTGCGATCGATCGGCGGGAAGTAGATGTTCAGGCCGGGACCGACCGTCTCATAGTACTTGCCGAAGCGCAGCACCACGGCCTGCTCCTGCTCGTCGACCACATACACGGCGCTGTACAGCCAGATTGCAGCCAGTACCGCCAGGCCGATGCCCAGCAGGCCCAGGCCACCGCCCTTGCCGACATTGCGGTCGCCGCCGCCACGTTTCTTGCCACTGCCGAACATGCCGTTCAGGCTGTCCTGCAATTTGCGGAAGGCCTCGTCCAGATCCGGCGGACCTTTCTTGTCACCACCGCCGCCACCGCCACCACGGCGGCCGCCCCAGGGATCCTGATTGTTCGAGTTGCCACCCGGCTCGTTCCAAGCCATAGCGCTCTCCATCTGATAAAGCAAAGACGCGCCCACGGCGCGCCGTCCAATGCTACAGAATGCCTGTCACTGCTGCCCGGCGACCTCGACGAGCATTTATTGCAAAGTGTGTTGCTCGACAAACACTTGCGGCTCCATGCCTTCGCGGCTGACCAGGCGATTCAGTTCCACCCTGGGCAGTCGCACGCTCAGCAGGCTGCGCCCTTCTTCATCATGCGCTTCACTCTGCACGGCACCCAAGGCAAAGAATTGCGCGCGCAAGCGGGCAAAACGCTGCTCCAGACACAGGGTACCGACAAACAGATCATCCCCCAGCAACTCGGCAATCGCCTGGCCGACCAGCTCCAGGCCACGCCCATCGCGTGCCGATACCCAGACCCGCTCTGGCTTGCCATCGGCATTGCGCTGGATCTGCGGCTCGACCTCTTCGAGCAGGTCGAGTTTGTTATACACCTCGAGGATCGGCAACCCTTCGGCACCAATCTCGCCCAACACCGCCAGCACCTGCTCGATCTGCTCCATGCGCTCTGGCTCATGGGCGTCGATCACATGCAGCAACAGGTCGGAGTTGCTCGACTCTTCGAGCGTAGCCCGAAATGCCTCGACCAGCTTGTGCGGCAGGTGGCGAATGAAACCCACGGTGTCCGCCAACACGATCGGCCCCAGGTCGTTCAGCTCGAGCCGACGCAGGGTGGGGTCAAGGGTGGCGAACAGCTGGTCCGCGGCATACACCTCGGATGCAGTGAGGGCATTGAACAGCGTGGATTTGCCGGCGTTGGTATAACCCACCAGCGACACCGACGGGATGTCCGCGCGCTTGCGCCCGCGACGCGCCTGCTCACGCTGGCTGCGCACCTTCTCCAGGCGCGACTTGATCTGGCGGATGCGTACCCGCAACAGACGACGGTCGGTTTCCAGCTGGGTTTCACCCGGGCCGCGCAGGCCGATACCACCCTTCTGCCGTTCAAGGTGGGTCCAACCGCGGACCAGCCGCGTGCTCATGTGCTCGAGCTGGGCCAGTTCGACCTGCAGCTTGCCTTCATGGGTACGCGCCCGCTGGGCGAAGATATCGAGGATCAGCCCGGTACGGTCGAGCACACGGCACTCGAACACGCGTTCGAGGTTGCGCTCCTGACTGGGCGTGAGGGTGTGATTGAAAATCACCAGGTCTACCTGTTCGGCATGGACCAGGTCGTGCAACTCTTCGACCTTGCCGCTGCCAATCAGGTATTTGGCGGAAGGCTGATGCCTTGACACCGTGACCAGCGAGACGATGTCGGCACCGGCCGACAATGCCAGCTCCTGAAACTCCTGCGGGTCTTCGCGCGCCTCAGGGTTCTGACCTTCCAAGTGAACGAGCAACGCCCGCTCACCACCACCGTGGCGCTCAAAGAACAATGCAGGCTCCTATCAGGCGTTGCCTGGCTCGCTGTCGCCGTGTTCGGAATCGGACGGGCTTGGCAGGCGAACCGGACGTGCAGGAACCACGGTCGAGATAGCGTGCTTGTAGACCATCTGGCTGACGGTGTTCTTCAGCAGTACCACGAACTGGTCGAAGGATTCGATCGAGCCCTGCAGTTTGATGCCGTTGACCAGGTAAATGGATACCGGGACCTTTTCTTTTCTCAAGGTGTTCAAGTAAGGGTCTTGTAGCGAATGCCCTTTTGACATATGCCGCACTCCTGTAAGGATCAATAATAGAAAATCAAGAAAATCGATAAATTAGGCCGCCCCTTCGCAAGAATAGACGGCAATCAGCAGGGACTCAGCTCAATATGGAGATGGCCCCGAGGTATTTCAAGGTGCGGGACAGATTGTCGCAGGCCAGGCTGTCAAGCCAGTGCACGTCAGGCCAGCCACGCAACCAGGTAAACTGCCGCTTGGCCAGCTGCCGGGTGGCAATGATACCGCGTTCACGCATCTCATTCTCAGTCAGCTTGCCGTCGAGGTAGTCCCAGACTTGCCGATACCCCACTGCCCGTATAGACGGCAGCCCCGCGTGCAAGTCACTTCTGGCCCGCAGCGATCGGACCTCATCGACAAAGCCCTGTTCCAACATTTGCGAAAATCGTAACGCAATTCGCTCATGCAATATGTGACGATCTGTAGGAGCAATCGCCAAACTTGCGACAGTATAGGGCAAATGTCCGCCAGCGCCTGCGTCTGCGTCGCGACTTTCCGCGAATTGACGCTGGCGATGGGCTGTCATGCTCTCGCCACTTACCCGGTAGACCTCCAGCGCGCGGATCAACCGTTGTGGGTCGTTGGGGTGGATGCGTGCCGCTGACTCCGGGTCGACCTCGGCCAGCTGGCGGTGCAACTCGGCCAGGCCCAGGGCTTCGGCCTGGGCCTCCAGCTCGGCACGTACCGCAGCATCGGCGGCCGGCATGTCGGCCAGCCCATCGATCAACGCCTTGTAATAGAGCATGGTGCCGCCCACCAGCAACGGGATCTTGCCGCGCGCGGTGATTTCGGCCATCGCCTCCAGGGCATCGGCACGGAACTGCGCAGCCGAGTAGCTCTCGGCCGGGTCGCGAATGTCGATCAGCCGGTGCGGATAGGTGGCGAGGATTTCCTTCGATGGCTTGGCCGAACCGATGTCCATGCCACGGTAGACCAGTGCCGAGTCGACGCTGATCAACTCGCAGGGCAGAACCTTGGTCAATTCGATGGCCAGGTCGGTCTTGCCGGCTGCCGTCGGGCCCATCAGGAATATTGCAGGGGGCTTGCCGCTCATGTCATCGACCGCGCAGGAAGAGTTTGTCCAGGTCGTCCAGGCCCATCTGGGTCCAGGTGGGCCGACCGTGGTTGCACTGGCCGCTGCGCTCGGTGTTTTCCATGTCGCGCAGCAGGGCGTTCATCTCGGGGATCGCCAGGCGCCGGTTGGCGCGCACGGCGCCGTGGCAGGCCATGGTGCCGAGCAGCTCGTTCAGGTGCGCCTGGATGCGGTCGCTGGTGCCGTATTCCATCAGGTCGGCGAGCACATCCTGCACCAGGCGGTTGGCCTCGGCCTGCTTGAGCAAGGCCGGGATCTGGCGAATCGCCAGGGTTTCCGGGCCCAGGCGCTGCAGTTCGAAGCCCAGGCGCTGGAACCACTGCGCGTGCTCTTCGGCGCAGTCGGCTTCGCGCTGGCTCAGGGCCAGGGTTTCGGGCACCAGCAGCGGCTGGCCACTGAGGCCTTCGCTGGCCATGGCCACCTTCAGGCGTTCGTACATGATGCGTTCGTGGGCTGCGTGCATGTCGACCAGCACCAGGCCGATGGCGTTCTCGGCGAGGATATAGATGCCCTTGAGCTGCGCCAGGGCGTAGCCCAGCGGGGGAATGTCGCCCTGGCTTTCGGGCAGCGTCGACGCCGCGACCACGCCTTCATCCAGCGGCTTGTAGAACTCGCGATACACCGCCTGCGCTTCGGCGGCCGGCAGCGGTTGCGCAGGGCGCGGGGTGTACTGGTACTGGTAGCCCGCACCACTGCCGCCGCCCGCGTAAGACTGCTGCGGGGCCCGTGGCTGTTCGAGCACCGGTGAGGCCAGGCGCATTTCGCCTTGCGGACCGAACTCGCCGGCCTGCGGCCCGGTGGCGCGGATGATTTCAGGCACGGCGGCAGGCGCGGCCAGCTGGTCTTCCGGACGCACGTCGGCCAAGGCGCGATGCAGGGTGCCATAGAGGAAATCGTGCACCGAGCGCCCTTCGCGGAAACGCACTTCATGCTTGGTCGGGTGCACGTTGACGTCGACGCCGTTGGGCTCCAGCTCCAGGAACAGCACGAAGGTCGGGTGTCGGCCGTTGAACAGCACATCGCGGTAGGCCTGGCGCACGGCATGGGCGACCAGCTTGTCGCGCACCGCACGGCCATTGACGAAGAAATACTGCAGGTCGGCCTGGCTGCGCGAAAAAGTAGGCAGGCCGACCCAGCCCCACAGGCGCAGGCCGTTGCGCTCCACATCGATCGGCAGCGCCTGTTCCATGAAGCCCGGGCCGCAGATGGCGCCGACCCGCCGCGCCCGGGCGGTTTCGTCGTGGGCCTCATGCAGGCTGAGGACGCTCTTGCCGTTGTGGCGCAGGTGGAAGCCGACATCGAAGCGCGCCAGTGCCAGGCGCCGGATGACTTCCTGCAGGTGGTCGAATTCGGTTTTCTCGGCCTTGAGGAACTTGCGCCGCGCCGGAGTGTTGAAGAACAGGTCGCGCACTTCCACCGACGTGCCTACCGGATGTGCCGCCGGCTGCACCCGCGGGGTCATGTCGCGGCCTTCGGTTTCCACCTGCCAGGCCTCGGTCGCGCCGGCGGTACGTGAAGTCAGGGTCAGGCGCGCCACCGAGCTGATCGAGGCCAGGGCCTCGCCGCGGAAGCCCAGGCTCAACACCCCTTCGAGGTCTTCCAGTTCGCGAATCTTGCTGGTGGCGTGGCGGGCCAGGGCCAGCGGCAGGTCGTCGGCGGAAATACCACTGCCATCGTCACGCACCCGCAGCAGCTTGACGCCACCCTGCTCCACCTCCACGTCGATGCGTCGGGCGCCGGAGTCCAGGCTGTTTTCCAACAGTTCCTTGGCGACCGAAGCCGGCCGCTCGACAACTTCGCCGGCGGCAATCTGGTTGGCCAGCCGCGGGCTGAGCAGCTGGATGCGCGAACCACCACTCATTGCGAGGCCAATGTGGTGGCAGGAATATCGAGGCGCTGGCCAACCTTCAGCTCATCGGACTTGAGGCTGTTGCTACTGCGCAGGCTGGTCACGCTGACCTGGTAGCGGACCGCGATCATCGCCAGGGTCTCGCCAGGGCGCACCGTGTGCTCACGCGGGCCTGCGGCGATCTTGCCGGTGTCGCGCAGCCAGGCGATGTAGGTGCCAGGCGGCGGGTTCTGCTGGAAGTACTGGCGTACACCGGTATGGATCGAACGGGCGAGGGCCTGCTGGTGGCTCGCGGTGGCAAGCTTGGCCGCTTCGTTGTTGTTCGAGATGAACCCGGTTTCAACGAGGATCGACGGAATATCTGGCGACTTCAGCACCATGAAGCCAGCCTGCTCCACGCGCTGCTTGTGCAGCGAGGTGATACGCCCCATGTTGCCCAGCACCTTCTGCCCGACGTTGAGGCTGGAGCTGAGCGTGGCGGTCATCGACAGGTCGAGCAGCACCCCGGCGAGCATACGGTCCTTGTCGTCGAGGCTGACGTTGCCGGCGCCACCGATCAGGTCGGAGCGGTTTTCCGTATCAGCCAGCCAGCGCGCGGTCTCGGAGGTGGCGCCGCGGTCGGACAGGGCGAACACCGAGGCGCCAAAGGCGGCGCGCGACGGTGCGGCATCGGCATGGATCGAGATGAACAGGTCGGCGCCCTTCTTGCGGGCGATTTCCGTACGCTTGCGCAGCGGAATGAAATAGTCGCCGGTGCGGGTCAGCTCGGCACGGAAGCCTTTTTCACTGTTGATCTGGCGCTGCAGCTCCTTGGCGATCTGCAGCACGATGTCCTTCTCATGCTGGCCACGCGAGCCGGAGGCACCCGGGTCTTCGCCACCGTGTCCGGCGTCGATGGCTACCACGATGTCGCGCTTGCCGTTGGGTACCGGCGGCAGCTTGATCGCGGGCTGGGCCGGAGTGACCGGCACGGCCGGCGTGGTTGCAGGCGTTTGTACCGGTGCCGGTGGCGGGGTTGGCGCACTGGCGGCAATGGCGTCGGCTTCCTGGTCGTACAGGTCGACCACCAGGCGGTTGCCGTACTGGGCATTGGGCGCCAGGGTGAAGCTTTTCGGGGTGACCGACTTTTTCAGGTCGACCACCACGCGCAGGTCGGTCGGGGTACGCTGGGCCGAACGCACGCTGCTGATCGGCGTATTGGAGGTAGCCACGTTCAACGGTGCGGCCAGGGTCGCGCCATTGATGTCGATAACCAGGCGATCCGGTGCGCTCAGGGTGAAGACGCTATGCTGCACAGGGCCAGACAGGTCGAAGACCAGCCGCGTGTTGTCTGGCGCGCGCCACAGGCGCATGCTCTTGACTTGAGTGACGGCCAGAGCGTCAACGGTCACCGTTGTCAGCAGCAGCCCAACGATGGCGACCAGTGCGCGTATGCGCATACCTACCCCACTTACTGTTTATGATGTTCGGCCAGTGCCACGCACCAGGCCTCGCCGCGAGCCCCCTGCGGCGAAAGGTTCAGCGAGCGTCCGCCCGCTTGGGGGCTTATGGTAATGGTCAGGTCAGGCTTTGGCAAAACGCCCGCACCCTTTTGTGGCCACTCGAACAGGCACAGCGGGTCGCCCTCGAAATAGTCACGAATCCCCATGAACTCCAGCTCTTCCGGATCGACTAGGCGGTACAGGTCGAAGTGGAACGCCCGCACCTCACCGATTTCGTAGGGTTCGACCACGGTGAAGGTCGGGCTTTTCACTGCACCAGTATGGCCCAGGCCACGGATCAGGCCACGCGACAGCGTGGTTTTGCCCGCGCCCAGGTCACCCTCCAGAAAGATCACGCCGTGACCGCCGGTCACCTCGGCCAGTTGTGCGCCAAAGGCGACCGTAGCCGCTTCATCGGCCAGAAACAGGTTTAAGCCAGACACGCAGAATGCTCCTCCAACAACTCACGAATGACCGGTGCCAGATCGCTGGCGGCCAGGCCTCTACCTTTGCTTCCCAGGCGCTCGCCCGCACAGGCGTGCAGCCATACTCCCAGCCCCGCTGCCTGCCAGGCATCCAGGCCCTGGGCCAACAGCGCCGCCAGCACGCCCGTCAGCACATCGCCCAGCCCGGCACCGGCCATCGCCGGGTGGCCACGTTCACACAGCAGCAGCTGCCCGGCCGGGTCGGCGACCAGCGTGCCAGCGCCCTTGAGCACGCAGACACTGTTGTACCGCCGCGCCAGCTTGCGCGCGGCGCCCTGGCGGTCGACCTGCACCGCCTCGGTGGAAATCCCCAATAGCCGCGCCGCTTCGCCCGGGTGCGGGGTGAGAATGCTGCCACTGGGCAGGGCCAGCGGGGTGCGCGCCAGCAGGTTCAGGGCATCGGCATCCCACACCTGCGGGCGCTCGGCATTGGCCACCGCCGACAGCAGGCTGCGGCCCCAGGCCGCCTGGCCCAGGCCCGGGCCGACCACCAGCACCGAAGCACGCTCCAGCACCGCCATCAGCTGGTTGGCCGATTCGACCCCCAGGCACATCGTCTCGGGCATGCGGGTGAGGCCGGCAGCCACATGCTCAGGGCGGGTCGCCACGCTGACCAGCCCGGCACCACAGCGCAGCGCGGCTTCGGCGCTGAGCAACACGGCGCCACCGGTGCCGAGGTCGCCACCGACCACCAGCACATGGCCGAAGTCGCCTTTGTGAGCCTGCGCCTGCCGCGCCGGCAGGCGGGCGACACTCACGCTGCTGAGCAGTTGCGGGGCATGGCTGGGGTGTTTGGTCTGCGGCATGCGGTCAAAGGCTCCAATGTCTGGCAGAATTATACGCACCTGAGCCCGTAATGCCTTGCCCATCCATGTCCGCTTGTACGCCTGACCTCGCCCAACTGGCCCAATCCATCAAGATTTGGGGCCAAGAACTCGGTTTTGCCCACGTTGGCATCGCCGGGGTCGACCTTGGCGAACACGAACACCACCTGCAACGCTGGCTCGATGCCGGCTACCAGGGCGAGATGGAGTACCTGGGCGCCCACGGCAGCAAGCGCGCGCACCCGGAGCAGCTGATCCCCGGCACCGTGCGCGTGGTATCGCTGCGCATGGACTACCTGCCCGGCGACACGCAGATGGCGCAGCGCCTGGCGCAGCCGGAAAAGGCCTACGTTTCGCGCTACGCGCTGGGGCGGGACTACCACAAGCTGGTGCGCAAGCGCGTGCAGTTCCTGGCCGACCGTATTCAGGAGGCCATCGGCCCGTTCGGCTACCGCGCCTTCGTCGACAGCGCCCCCGTGCTGGAAAAGGCCCTGGCCGAGCAGGCCGGGCTGGGTTGGATCGGCAAGAACACGCTGTTGCTCAACCGCAAGGCAGGCAGCTATTTCTTCCTCGCCGAACTGTTCGTCGACCTGCCGCTGCCGGTGGATGAAGCCACCAGCAGCGAGCATTGCGGGCGCTGCCAGGCGTGCCTGGACATCTGCCCGACCCAGGCCTTCGTCGGGCCCTATGTGCTGGATGCGCGACGTTGCATCTCGTACCTGACCATCGAACTGAGGGGGCCGATCCCCGTCGAGCTGCGCGCCAAGATGGGTAACCGGGTGTTCGGTTGCGATGATTGCCAGATCGTCTGCCCGTGGAACCGCTTTGCCAGGCCCAGCCAGGAGCAGGACTTCCAGCCACGCCATGGCCTGGAGAATGCCGAGCTGGCCGAGATGTTCCTGTGGGATGAAAGGACGTTCCTGCGCAAGACCGAGGGCGGGCCGCTGCGCCGGGCCGGGTATGAGCGCTGGTTGCGCAACCTCGCGGTGGGGCTGGGCAATGCGCCGTCGACGATCCCGGTGATCGAAGCCTTGAAAGCGCGGCGCGCGGATGCCTCGGTGCTGGTGCGCGAACACGTGGAGTGGGCGTTGGCGCAGCACGGCGTTCAATAGCGAACCAGCCCAGAGCTTACGCCCCATTGTGGGAGCGGGCGTGCCCGCGAATCAGACAACGCGGTGGATGGCACCGGCTCTGCCGGTGTTCGCGGGCACGCCCGCTCCCACAGGGGGCATGTTGTACCAGAACTGCGTTACTGCTGGTCGTTGTAGTGGAACTTGGGCATTTCCCAGTGGAAACGGATCGCCAGCAGGCGCAACAGGAAGCCGCCAAACAATGTGAGCAGCATCGCCTGCTCCGCCGGCACCTTGAAGTACACGCAGCCCAGGTAGAACCAGGCCGCTGCAAACGAGACGCTGGCGTACAACTCGCGACGGAACACCAAGGGAATGTCATTGCAGAAGATATCCCGCAGGATCCCGCCAAACACCCCGGTAATCACCCCACTGAGCGAAGCCACCAGCATGCCCTGCCCCATTTCCAGCGCAGTCATGCAGCCAATCAGGGTAAAGGCCACCAGCCCCAGGGCATCGAGCACCAGGAACAGCGAGCGCAGGCGGCGCATCATCGGCGCGATGAAAATGGTCAGCAACGCCGCACAGCTGGTCAACACCAGGTATTCCGGGTGCTTCACCCAAGTCAGCGGGTAATGCCCAAGCAGCACGTCGCGCACCGAGCCGCCACCCAGGGCAGTGACGCAGGCGATCAGCACCACGCCGAACCAGTCCATGCCGCGGCGGCCGGCAGACAACGCGCCGGTCATGGCTTCGGCGGTAATGGCGATGAGGTAGAGCATCAACAACATGGTGCAGGGTCCGTGCGGGCGGGCGAGAAAGGCGCGCAGTCTAACCAGTTGCACATGGCACCAAAAGGGGGCGCAGATACAATATCTGCGCCTTTTCGACTCACACCTTGATGAAGTGTTCGCGGTAGTGGCGCAGCTCGGCGATCGATTCGCGGATATCGTCCAGCGCCAGGTGGGTGTTGCCCTTCTTGAAGCTGTCGCGCACCGAAGGCGCCCAGCGTGCAGCCAGCTCCTTCAAGGTCGATACATCCAGGTTGCGGTAGTGGAAGTAGCTTTCCAGGTTGCGCATGTGCCGGTAGAGGAAGCGGCGGTCCTGGCAGATGCTGTTGCCGCAGATCGGCGACTTGCCTTTCGGTACCCACTGCTCCAGGAAGGCAATGGTTTGCGCCTCGGCTTCGGCCATGCCGACCTTGCTCTCGCGCACGCGCTGGGTCAGGCCCGAAGCGCCATGGGTGCGGGTATTCCACTCGTCCATGCGTGCCAGCACGTCGTCACTGTGATGGATGGCGATCACCGGCCCTTCGGCCAAGGTGTTCAGCTCGCTGTCGGTGACGATGGTGGCCATTTCGATAATGACGTCGCTGTCCGGATCCAGGCCGGTCATTTCCAGGTCGATCCAGATCAGGTTCTGTGGGTTTTGCATGCAGGGGGCTCCTCCTATAGGCGTTCATAGTAGCGCAGTGGCCAGGGCACGCCCATTCACGCCACGCAGGTAAGCGAAATGGTCCGGCGCCTGGCGTGCTAAACTGCCTGCCGTTTTCAACCTGCCCCACCACGCACGGAACCTTCATGGCCAAACGCCAGCTCAACCGCCGCCAGAACTGGCGCATCGAAAAAATCCAGAACGAGCGCGCCGCGCGTGCGGCCAAACGCGAGCAGCATGTGCTGCAGGAACTGGAGGGTGGCGACCTGGGGCCGGAGCAACTGGGCCTGGTGATCGCGCACTTCGGTGTGCAGGTAGAGGTGGAGGCCCAGGACGGCGAAGCCGCAGGCCAGGTGTTCCGCTGCCACCTGCGCGCCAACCTGCCGGCCCTGGTCACCGGCGACCGTGTGGTCTGGCGCGCGGGCAACCAGGGCATCGGCGTGATCGTCGCGCAGATGCCGCGCAGCACCGAGCTGTGCCGGCCGAACAACCATGGCCAGCTGAAGCCGGTGGCGGCCAACGTCGACCTGATCGTGATCGTCTTCGCCCCGGCCCCCGAACCGCACCCCAACCTGATCGACCGTTACCTGGTCGCAGCCGAGCATGCCGGCATTCGCCCGCTGCTGTTGCTGAACAAGGCCGACCTGATCGATGACCAGAACGGCCCGGGCCTGCGTGCGCTGCTTGAGGTGTACCGCGAGCTGGGCTACCCGCTGCTGGAAGTATCGGCGCACCACGGTGACGGCATGCAACGCCTGCAGCAGATGCTCGACGGCCACATCAGCGTGTTCGTCGGCCAGTCGGGGGTGGGCAAGTCATCGCTGGTCAACAGCCTGCTGCCGGACGCCGGTACTCGCGTCGGCGACTTGTCGGAATGGTCTGGCCAGGGCACCCATACCACCACCACTGCGCGGCTCTACCACTTCCCAAATGGCGGTGACCTGATCGACTCGCCGGGCATCCGCGAATTCGGCCTTGGCCACGTCAGCCGCAGCGATGTGGAAGATGGCTTCATCGAGTTCCGCGACCTGTTCGGCACCTGCCGCTTCCGCGATTGCAAGCATGACCGTGAACCAGGCTGTGCGCTGCTCAAGGCGCTGGACGAGGGGCGTATCAAACCGCAACGGATGAACAGCTACCGCTCGATCATCGCCAGCCTGCCGGAAGACGCTTACTGACCTGCCCGCTCCCGCAGGTACTGCACAAGGCTCAAGGGCCACGCCAATCCTGTGGGAGCGGGCGTGCCCGCGAAGCAGGCACCGCGGTGGTTGGCACGGGCTTCGCCCGTGTTCGCGGGCAAGCCCGCTCCCACAGGTTCCGCGCTTGCTTCAGCTACAGCGCGACCCTGTAGGGGTTACTGGTCCTTGGCCTCATCCATCTTCAACGTCCCCTCTTCGAAGATGTTCAGCTTCTGGCGCAGTTCACGCGGCTGCATGGGTGCCTGCTCGGCCCCCCCTGGCACAACCGGTGCCGCAGCGCCCGGCGCGGCAGGCGCGGCAGGTGGTGCCTCCGGCGAACCCTGCTCACCCTCGATATTGCGCTGGGCCTTCTTGGTCAGCACGATGATGTCGATGCGGCGGTTGACCGGGTTGAACGGGTTGTTGCGGTCGAACAGCGACGACGAGGCATAACCCACCACCCGCGCCACCTGGCCATCCGGATAGCCACCAGCCACCAGCGCACGACGCGCAGCGTTGGCCCGGTTGGCCGACAGCTCCCAGTTGCCGAACTCACCACTGCCGGCATACGGCTTGGCATCGGTGTGGCCACTGATGCTGATCTTGTTCGGCACCGCCTTGATGGTGTCGGCCATGGCCAGCAGGATGTCTTCGAAGTAAGGCTGCAGACGCGCACTGCCGATGTCGAACATTGGCCGGTTCTCGGCATCCATGATCTGGATGCGCAGGCCGTCCTGGGTGATCTCGAACAGGATCTGGTCCTTGAACTTCTGCAGTTGCGGGTTTTCCTCAACCTTGTTCTGCAGCTCCTGCAGCAACAGTTCCAGACGCTCGCGTTCCACCTGCTCGGCCATGGTCTCCACCTGATCCTTGTCCAGCTGGATGCTGGTATCAGGCGTCGGCTCCGACTTGGCCTCGGGGTTGATGGTCTTTTCCGGGGCCAGCTGCGGTGAGCCACCCAGGTCGATGATGTACGGCGTACCGCTTTCCGAAAAGCCGATCGGGTCCTTGAAGTAGCCGGCAATGGCGATCTTCTGCTCCGGCGTGGCCGTGGACAACAACCACAGCACCAGGAAGAACGCCATCATCGCCGTGGCGAAGTCGGCGAAGGCGATTTTCCAGGCGCCGCCGTGATGGCCGCCGCCATAGCGCTTGACGCGCTTGACGATGATGGGCTGATTGTTCTCCATGACTCAGCGACCGCGAACTGCTTGTTCCAGTTCGGCAAAGCTCGGGCGATGCTTGGGGTACAGCACCTTGCGCCCGAATTCCACCGCCAGCGATGGCGGCATGCCCGAGGCGGAGGCCACCAGCGACGCCTTGATCGATTCGTAGAGGTTCAGTTCTTCCTTGGCATCGTGTTCCAGGCACTTGGCCAGCGGACCGAAGAAGCCGTAGGCCGCCAGAATACCGAAGAAGGTACCTACCAGCGCCGCACCCACATGCAGGCCGATGGAGGCCTGGTCACCCTCGCCGAGCGAGGCCATGGTCACCACGATACCCAGTACCGCCGCAACGATACCGAACCCTGGCATGCCGTCGGCGATGCCGTTCACCGCATGGGACGGGTGCTCCAGCTCTTCCTTCATGCTCAGCAGTTCCATGTCGAACAGGCCTTCGAGCTCGTGCGGCGCCATGTTGCCGGTGGACATGATGCGCAGGTAGTCGCAGACGAACGCGGTCATGCGCTCGTCGGCCAGCACAGTCGGGTACTTGGCGAAGATCGGGCTGGCTGCGGCGTCCTCGATATCGGCCTCGATGGCCATCATGCCTTCGCGACGGCTCTTGTTGAGGATCTCGTACACCAGGCCCAGCACTTCCAGGTAGAAAGCATGGCTGAAGCGCGAGCCGAACATCTTCATCGACTTCTTGATGACGTGCATGGTCATGTAGCCAGGGTTGGCCTGCAGGAACGCACCAAAGGCCGCACCGCCGATGATCAGTACTTCGAACGGCTGGATCAGCGCCGCGATCTTGCCGTGGGAGAGTACGTATCCGCCGAGCACGCTCGCGAATACGACGATGATGCCGATAATTTTAGCCATAGGTTCAAAGCACTTGCTGTCGTGGTCAGGGGAAGAGACGGGAGCCTGAAAACTCTTCTTCTACTTATCGGCAGAACTGCGCCAGACTATAGCCACTCATTGCGAAAAGCCAGTTCGGACTGATGTCAAAATGACAATTGAAACCAAGGTGCCCGCTCAGGCCCCGCGTACGCTAGAGGCCTGGGTAAAGCTGCTCGAGAGTGTTCGCATCCCGGTGCCGAAGCACAGCTACGACCGGGTCATGGCCGCGATCCACGATAGCCGCCGCTCGCTGCGCGATATCGCCGAACTGATGCAGGATAGCCCGGCGCTGGTGCTATCGGTGATGCGCGAAGCCAATCACCCCACCAATGCCAGCCTGGCCGAGCCGGCCGAGAGCCTGGAAGTCGCACTCAACCGGCTGGGCCTGGAGCGCAGCGAACAACTGCTCAAACGTCTGCCTGCGCTGCCTGCCGAAGAGATCCCGCCGGTACTGTGCCAATTCCAGCTGATCAGCCAGCACGCCTCGCAGCAGGCCAGCGGCCTGTTCGCCAGCCGCCTGGCACGCCTGTGGCAGGAAATTCACTGGGGTAGCCTGCTGTTCCTGGCACCACTGTGGCCGCTGGCGCTGGCCTACCCCAAGCTGCTCGACACCTGGGAATTGCGGGTTATCCACAAGGGCGAAGACGCCGCCCATGTCGAGGAGCAGCTGTTTGGCGTGCGCATCATGACGCTGTGCCAGACCATGGCAGAGTACTGGCGCCTGCCACAGTGGGTGACCCAGGGTTATCGCCTGCTGCTGGAAGAGCGCGACCAACTGGCCCAGGTGCTCAACATCGCCCGCGATCCGGACCTGCTCAGCCAGCAACATCGTCTGGACGCCGAGCCCGGCCTGCGTCGCTGGTTCAACCAGCCGGCCAATACCGTGCTTTTGGCCAACAACCTGGCCCTGGCAGCACAGGTGGGCTGGGACAACCCGCACCTGCTGCGCTGGCAGCTGTTGACCGCGCTGTACCTGCAGACCTCGCTGGAAGACGTGCAGCAGCAGGTGCACCAGCAGGCAGCGGCCAGTGCCCGCCGCCATGCCCAGCACGCCCTGTTCCACCCGGCCGAAGCGCTGATCTGGCCTTGGCACCAGCGCCGTCCGCACCCGGACATGCTGGCACCGCCACCGCCCAGCAACGACGAACTGGCGCGCTGGCGCAAGCTGTGCCAACACCTGCTGGCCCAACCCAGCCCGTTCACCAACGGCGTGCACTTGGCCACCCAGGCCCTCGAAGCCCTGTTGGCCTGCGGCATGCAGCGCGTCCTGCTGCTGAGCCTGGACAAGGCCAGCGATCAACTGCGTGTGCAGCAGTTCGCCGGTCTGCCCAAGGAGGCCGGGGCCCTCACCCTGCAGGTGTCGCAAAACAAACTGCTGCAAAAGCTGCTGGCCCAGGCTGGCCAACTGCGCATCACCCCGGAAAACCATAGCCAGTTCGCGGCGCTGCTGCCGGCCCCGCTGCGGGCCTTGTTCAGTAGCGAGCACGTGCTGCTGCGCTCGCTGGCGGTGAACGACCAGGTGTTGATGCTGATGGTGGCCGACCAAGGCAGCCGACCGCTGGCCGAGGTAAGCGTGCAGGCTTTCGCCAAGACCGCACAATGCACCGAGCGGGCGCTGTCGGTGTTTGCCAACCGCAAGGCCTGAGCCTTGCGCTACAATCGCCCCTCTTTGCAACTGGAGACCGTGGATGACTGACTTTTCCGGCCTGCCCCTGGTAATAGAAGCTGCAGACTTGCTGCCGCGCCTCGGTTCGCCACAGCTGATCCTGGTCGACCTGAGCAGTAGCAACCGCTATACCAGCGGGCACATCCCCGGTGCACGCTTCGTCGAAGGCAAGCGCACCCAGCTTGGCCAGCCGCCTGCGCCCGGCCTGCTGCCGGCCCAGGCCGACCTGGAGAAGCTGTTCAGTGAACTCGGCCACCGCGACGATGCGGTGTATGTGGTGTACGACGATGAAGGTGGCGGCTGGGCCGGGCGCTTCATCTGGCTGCTCGATGTGATCGGCCACAAGCGCTATCACTACCTGAACGGCGGCATCCAGGCGTGGCCGGCCGACAAGCTCTCCACCGAAGTGCCTGCCAGCGGTAATACCCCCGTGCAGTTGCGTATCGACACGAAGCCCACAGCCACCCGCGAATACCTGCAAAGCCGCCTGGGCGCGGAAGACCTGGTCATCTGGGACGCCCGTGGCCCGCAGGAATTCCGCGGCGAGAAAGTGCTGGCAGCCAGGGGCGGCCACATTCCCGGTGCAATCAACTTCGAGTGGACGGCCGGCATGGACCTCAACGACCACCTGCGCATCCGCCCGGACATCGCCGAAGTCCTGCAGAACCTGGGTATCACCCCCGACAAGGAAGTGATCACCCATTGCCAATCCCACCGCCGCTCCGGTTTCACCTACCTGGTGGCCAAGGCCCTCGGCTACCCACGCGTCAAGGCCTACGCCGGCTCGTGGAGCGAATGGGGCAACCACCCGGACACGCCTGTAGAAGTCTAAGGAACCTGCATGAAATCCCGTTTGTTCATCATCAGCCAGTACCTGCTGCCGCACCATCTGCTGTCGCGCCTGGCCGGCTGCATCGCCGAATGCCGTGTGCGCTGGTTCAAGAACGCCTTTACCGCCTGGTTCGCCAAGCGCTACCAGGTGAACATGGCCGAAGCCCTGGTCGAAGACCTGAGCGCCTACGAGCACTTCAATGCGTTCTTCACCCGCGCCCTGAAGCCAGGCGCGCGCCCACTGGACGAAACCCCGGGCGCCATCCTGTGCCCGGCCGACGGTGCCGTCAGCCAGCTGGGTCCGATCGAGCACGGCCGCATCTTCCAGGCCAAGGGCCACGGCTTCAGCGCCCAGGAACTGCTGGGCGGTGACCCGGCGATGGCCGCTCCGTTCATGGGCGGCGAGTTCGCCACCATCTACCTGTCGCCGAAGGACTACCACCGCGTACACATGCCGCTGGCCGGCACCCTGCGCGAAATGGTCTATGTGCCGGGCCGCCTGTTCTCGGTCAACCAGACTACCGCCGAGAACGTCCCCGAGCTGTTCGCCCGCAACGAACGCGTGGTGTGCCTGTTCGATACCGAACGCGGGCCGATGGCCGTGGTGCTGGTGGGTGCGATGATCGTCGCCTCGATCGAGACCGTGTGGGCCGGGCTGGTGACGCCGCCCAAGCGCGAGCTGAAGACCTTCCGTTACGACGAAGCCAGCCGCGCACCGATCCACCTGGAAAAAGGGGCCGAGCTGGGCCGCTTCAAGCTGGGCTCGACCGCTATCGTGCTGTTCGGGCCAGAGCAGGTGAAATGGGCCGAGACGCTGGGTGCCGGCTCTGCGGTACGCATGGGGCAGCAGCTGGCGCTGCCTGTGCAGGCTTGACTGCCTGATAGATCGCTGGGGCCGCTTTGCGGCCCATCGCGACACAAGGCCGCTGCCACAGGAGGTATGCGATTACCTGTGGCAGCGGCCTGGTGTCGCGGAAGGGCTGCAAAGCAGCCCCGAATGTGCAGATCAGCCGCGCGCGTCGCGGTCACGCACACCCAGCAGGTACAACACCCCATCCAGCCCCAGGGTGGAAATCGCCTGCTTGGCCGACTGGCGTACCAGCGGCTTGGCGCGGAACGCCACGCCCAGGCCAGCCAGTGACAGCATCGGCAGGTCGTTGGCACCATCGCCCACGGCAATGGTCTGCTCCAGCTCCAGGCCTTCTTCGCTGGCCAGCTTCTGCAGCAGCTCGGCCTTGCGCTGGGCATCAACGATGGGTTCCACGGCCACGCCGGTCACCTTGCCATCGACCACTTCCAGCTCGTTGGCGAACACGTAATCGATACCCAGACGCGCCTGCACCTGGCGCGCAAAGTAAGTGAAGCCACCGGACAGGATCGCGGTCTTGTAGCCCAGGCGCTTGAGTTCGGCGAACAGGTTCTCGGCCCCCTCGGTCAGGCGCAGCGAAGCGCCGATTTCGTCCAGCACCCCGACATCCAGCCCTTTGAGCAGCGCCATGCGCTCCTTGAAGCTGGCGCGGAAGTCCAGTTCGCCGCGCATGGCGCGCTCGGTGATTGCCGCCACCTGTTCGCCCACGCCGGCGGCCTTGGCCAGTTCATCGATGACTTCGGCTTCGATCAGCGTCGAGTCCATGTCGAACACCGCCAGGCGACGGTTGCGGCGGAACAGGTCGTCCTTCTGGAAAGCGATATCAATGCTCAGTTCCTCGGCCAGGGCGAAGAAATCGGCACGCAGGGCCTGGCCATCGCTCGGTACACCACGCACGGAGATCTCGATGGCCGCCTTGCCTTTGCCGGTCTGGGCATCCAGCGCGACACGGGCCGACAGGCGCTCGATACGCTCGATGGTCAGGCCGTACTGGCTGATTACCGCACTCACCCGCTGCAGTTGCTCGGGGGTGATCTTGCGGCTGAGCAGGGTAACGATGTGGCGCGCCTCACCCTGGCCGTCGGCCCAGTGCTGGTAGTCGGCCTCGGAAATCGGCGTGTAGCGGGCCTGCAGGTTCAGTTCGTGGGCCTTGGCCTGCACGCTTTGCAGCAAGGCAGTCGCCACTTCGTTGTCCGGAATGTCGACCAGGATGCCGAACGACAGGGTGCCGTGCATGACGGCCAGGCCAATGTCGAGGATACTCACACCGCCCTGCAGCAGGACGCCGGTGATGGCCGCAGTGAGACCGGGACGGTCCTCACCGGTGATGTTTATCAGGACGATTTCGCGCACAACCTGGCTCCGACTTCGATGAAAAATGCGCATTCTACCGATTTTCCGTGACCATCGGGCGCCGACGATACTTTGCCGACAAAACCCGGCTCGCTATACTCCCCACACTTTCATGCCATTAAGAGCCGAGCTCAGTGAACCGGCCCACGCCCGTCAAACCAGACAACTTCTTCCTGATGATCTATCGCGCCCTGAGTCAACGTCGCGTGCCGCTGGCACTGCGCATCGCCTGCACCAACATTTTCCTGGTGGCGCTGGCGCTGGTGATCTATGCCTGCGTGATGGGCCTGCAATTCAAGCAGGCCATGCACGAGCAGGCCGATGCCCTGGGCCAGAGCCTGACCACCCAGACCGCCACCTCGGCGACCGAGCTGCTGGTGGCCAACGATATCCTCAGCCTCAACGTGCTGCTGGGTAACCTGGTGAAGAACCCGCTGGTAGCCCACGCCGCCATCTATAGCGTGGACAACCGCATTCTCGCCGAAGCCGGCCAGCGCCCGCGCAACAGCCTGCTGGGCGAGGCCGAAGGCCTGTACCAGACCAAGATCACCTTCCAGGACGTGACTGCCGGGCAACTGCGCATCAGCCTGGACATGAGCCAGTTCCAGCAGCCGATGCTGATCAGCTTGCAGAGCATGGGCATCCTCGCCGGCATCCTGCTGGTGCTGGCGCTGACCCTGAGCCTGCGCCAGGGCCGCTTCATCACCTTGCCGCTGCTGCAATTGAGGGTCTGGCTGCGCGACCCGCAGCCCTATACTCCGGCTACCGACCGTCAGGACGAGATCGGCGATATCGCCCGCCAGCTGCACGCACGCCTGGCGCCGCCGCCACCACCGGAGCCGGAGCTGGAGGAAGAGGACGACGAGCATTTCCATGACGTGCAGGACGCCCCTCTCGCCGCGAAAGCCGCACCGCGCGTGAAGGCTGCTGCCCAGGCCGATGAAGATGACGACGAGGCCTTCGCCGGCCTGCTGGACGACGACAACACCCCCAAGGCTGCCGTGGTCGAGTCCGACGAGCCGCAGTTCACCGCCGTACTTGCCGTGCAGCTGGGTTCCCAGGAACAGCTGCGTCGCCTGCCGCGCACGCGCCTGACCGAGCTGACCGAGCGCTACCGCGACTGCCTGGAGCACGCGGCCTCACTCTACGACGGCGAAACCTACACCCTCAACGACGGTAGCACCCTGGTGCTGTTCCACAGCCGCGACTGCGGCGAGGACTACCTGACCAACGCCATCTGCTGCGGCGAGCTGCTGCGTGCCCTGGGCCATGCCCTGCAGATCGAAGTGGCGGACAGCGGCATCACCTTGCAGTTGCAACTGGGCCTGGCCTTGGGTAACGACCTGCAAGGCCTGGAGCTGGTAGACCTGCTGATGACCGAGAAGGCCCAGGACGCGCTGGCGCTGTCGCAACACAGCCGCAACCTGTTGCTGGTGGAGCGGCAGATCAGCGACGACACGCTGATTCGCCAGCGCGCCCGCATTCGCCCGATTGCCAGCCCGGAAGGCGCCTGTTGCGTGGAGCGCTTGATGGAGCCCTACCCATCGATGCTGGAACGGCAGTTGGCGCGGATGCACGAACGCAGGGCCTGATGAATGTAGGAGCGGCACCGACCTTGCAGCCACAAAAAAGCCCGCAACGATGCGGGCTTTTTTGTGGCTGGCGGTTCGATCAGAACCGATAGACTTCCATATCGGTACGAATCGGCGCAGCCATCGGGATCTTGGATTTCTCCGGAGCCTTTTTCACCTGTACCGGCGCAGCTGGCTTCTTGGGCGTTTCTTCGGCAATCGCAGGCTGGTTGGCCAGCGGTTTCACTGCGGTGCTCAGCTGTTCGGCCAGCTTCTGCAGCAATTGGCCCTGGGCCTGCACCTGCGATGCCTCGCTGCCCTCGTGCTGTTGCTCGAGGTGAACGATGCGGTTGTCGCGCACATGGCCACGGCGGTCCAGCAGGCGCCACTGGGCATCCAGGATGGCCGGCTGGTCCTTGCCCGAATCCAGGCGAGTGATCGATAGCAGCACTTGTACATCCGGGGTGAAGCCGGCAGTCGCCGGCGCCAGCACCACGCGCTGGCTGTCCAGGCGCCAGGCAAGCTGGCGCACCAGCAGCTGGTCGATATCCGCCGAAAGGCTACCAGCCCAACGACCGTCGGTCGCCGAGCTCAAGCTGCCGTCGGCCTGACGCTGCAGGAATGTCTCGCGTTGCAGGTAATCGGCTACCGATACCGGGCCGAGTACCACGGCCATGCCTGCACTCTGCGAAGGCTGGCCAGGATCACCACTGTCGAGCTGGTACAGGGCAACCGGCTGGTGCATGGTGCACCCGCCCAGGCCCAGCAGGCCAGTCATCAACAGCGCAAATGGAAGGCGCAGAAGTTTCATCATCCCATCCAGGCGGTCGCCAACAGGCCAACCGCAGTGATACACGTAGATTCAAACGGGCACACGGCCACGCCGGCACCGCAAGGGCCATATCATCCGCGAAATAACCGTCCGACTCCAGCATTTCTGCCCGGAACGGCGCTGAAATTGCCGTTCCAGACATTTCAACCGGTCAAGCCGGCACTTCCACCTGCAATCCGTCGACTCGCTGGAACCCGCGCGGCAGCTTGCTGCCACGCCGTCCACGCTCGCCCTTGTAATGCTCCAGGTCGTCCGCTTTCAGGGATAGGGTACGCTTGCCGGCTTGCAATACAAGTGTCGCACCCTCGCCAATCACGGCAATATCGGTAACAAATTCTTCACGGCTGGCCACCCGATCACCGGGTATACCGATGATCTTGTTGCCCTTGCCTTTACCCAGCTGGGGTAGATCACTGACCTTGAATACCAGCAGACGGCCTTCGGTGGTCACCGCCGCCAGCCAATCCTGTTCGCGGTTGGCCACCGGGCGTGGGGTCATGACCTTGGCGCCGTTGGGCAGGCTGAGCAAACCCTTGCCGGCCTTGTTCTTGGCTTGCAGGTCCTCACCCTTGACCACGAAGCCGTAGCCGGCATCCGAAGCGACCACGTAAAGCGCCTCGTCATCAGGCAGCAGCACGCATTCGAACGTGGCCCCCGGGGGCGGCGTCAGGCGGCCGGTCAGCGGCTCACCCTGGCCACGCGCCGACGGCAGGCTGTGGGCGGCCAGCGAATAGCTGCGGCCAGTGGAGTCGATCAGCACGGCGAATTGGTTGGAGCGCCCGATGGCTGCGGCCTTGAAGCCATCGCCCGCCTTGTACGAAAGGCCAGTGGCGTCGATGTCGTGGCCCTTGGCGCAGCGTACCCAGCCCTTTTCCGACAGCACCACGGTGACCGGCTCGGTCGGCATCAGCTCGTTTTCCGACAGGGCCTTGGCTTCGGCGCGCTCGACGATCGGCGAGCGGCGGTCGTCGCCATAGGTTTCGGCATCCTTGATCAACTCGCTGCGGACCAGCTTGCGCAGCTTGGCGTCGCTACCCAGCAGGGCCAGCAGTTTGGCCTGCTCCTTCAGCAGTTCGTCCTGCTCGCCACGGATCTTCATCTCTTCCAGACGCGCCAGCTGCCGCAGGCGAGTCTCGAGGATGTAGTCAGCCTGGATCTCGGTCAGGCCGAAACGGGCGATCAGCGCCTGCCTGGGCTGGTCCTCGGTACGGATGATGTGGATCACCTCGTCCAGGTTGAGGAACGCAGTGAGCAAACCTTCCAGGAGGTGCAGGCGCTTCTCCACCTTGTCCAGACGGTGCTGCAGACGGCGACGAACGGTAGCGGTGCGGAACTCCAGCCACTCCAGCAGCAACGCACGCAGGTTCTTCAGTTGTGGCCGGCCGTCCAGGCCGATGATGTTGACGTTGACCCGGTAGGTACTCTCCAGGTCGGTGGTGGCAAACAGGTGCTGCATCAGTTCGTCGACGTCGACGCGGTTGGAGCGCGGGATGATGACGATGCGGCACGGGTTCTCATGGTCCGACTCGTCGCGCAGGTCGGCGACCATCGGCAGCTTCTTGGCCTGCATCTGCGCAGCGATCTGCTCCAGCACCTTGGCCCCGGAAACCTGGTGCGGCAGTGCGGTGACGACGATATCGCCGTCTTCCACGCGGTACACCGCACGCATGCGGATCGAGCCGCGGCCGCTTTCGTACATCTTGAGGATTTCTGCCCGCGGCGTGACGATCTCGGCCTCGGTCGGGTAGTCCGGCCCCTGGATGTGCTCGCACAGCTGTTCGATGCTGGCCTTGGGCTCGTCAAGCAGGCGCACACAGGCCGTAGCCACTTCCCGCAGGTTGTGTGGCGGTACGTCGGTGGCCATGCCCACGGCAATACCGGTGGTGCCATTGAGCAGGATGTTCGGCAGGCGCGCCGGCAGCACGGCCGGCTCCTGCAAGGTACCGTCGAAGTTCGGCACCCAGTCCACGGTGCCCTGGCCGACTTCGCTGAGCAGCACTTCGGCATAGCGCGACAACCGCGCTTCGGTGTAGCGCATGGCGGCGAACGACTTCGGATCGTCCGGCGCACCCCAGTTGCCCTGGCCGTCGACCAGGGTGTAGCGGTAGCTGAACGGCTGCGCCATCAGCACCATGGCTTCGTAGCAGGCCGAGTCGCCGTGGGGGTGGAACTTGCCGAGCACGTCACCGACAGTACGTGCCGATTTCTTGTGCTTGGCGTCGGCATCGAGCCCCAACTCGCTCATGGCGTAGACGATGCGTCGCTGCACCGGCTTCAGGCCATCGCCGATGTGCGGCAGGGCGCGGTCCATGATCACGTACATGGAATAGTTGAGGTAGGCCTGTTCGGTGAAGTCAGCCAGCGAGCGGCGTTCGACGCCGTCCAGGCTGAGTTCCAGTGAGTCGCTCATGCGGGCCTCGTCATTTCAGGTTCTGGCGCAGCAGCATGGTGCCGCCGCGCTGGGTAAATTCAAGTTGTTTCAGGGCACTCATGCCCAGCAATACGGTTTGCCCGTCCAGGCCCGGCACCACAATGGCGCGTACGTCCTGCAGGCGGATGTCACCCAGCTGCAGGCTGGCCAGGCGCGTCCGGTAGCCTTCGGTGCGGCCGTTGGCGGTACTGAGCTGCACCGGGCTACCACGTTCCAGGCCCAGCTCGCGGCCGAGCGCCTCGGGGATAACCACGTCGGTGGCGCCGGTGTCGAGCATGAAGTGCATGACCTGGCCGTTGATCGCGCCATCCATCACGAAGTGGCCCTGGCCATTACCCAGCAGGCGCACTTCGATAAAGCCTTCGCCATGCGACGACTGCACCTGGGCATTGGGGTTGCGCTGACGGTCCTCCCATTGACCGAAGAAGCGCGTGGCAAGGAACAGCGCCGCCGCCCAGGCGACGAACATCAGTACCTTGCCAGCCCGCCTGCCCGGCGCCTGGCTCATGGCTTGGCGCTCCAGCCGCCTTGCGGCGCGTCGAAACGCCAGACGATCGGCCGTGTCTCGCCATCGGCACGCGCGCCGTTGTTGTTGTCCACGCCAATCCAGGCGCCCTCGGCGTCGATCACCAGGGCCTCGGCCAGACCATACGGCTGTTGATAGCGGCGCGACTCGGTCAGGGCGTCGGCAGCGAACGACCAGCAGCGTTCGACCGCACCGCTGTCGGCATCACGCCGGCAAACCCGGTAGGCGTTGCGCTCGAGGGTGAACAGCTTGCCCTCGAACCAGGCCAGGTCGGCAAAGTCGCGCGACTGGGCCCGGGCATCGGGCATTTGCGCCGGTTGCATCTCGACCCCGGCTTCGCTGAGCAGGACACAGCTGCGGCCACAGGCCCACACCGACTGCTGGCGCTCGATCGCCACCAGCCCACGGCGCTCGCGCTCGGCAGCCAGCCACAGGCGGTCGCCCGCCGGGTTGATGGCCAGGCCTTCGAACAAGGCATTGAAGTTCAACAGCATGCCGCTGGCCCGGGCCTGACGCACCATGGCCGGGTCGATCTTCAACCAGCCCGCCTGGCCATCCGGTGGCAGTTGCAGCACGCCGGCATTAGCCTCGCTGACCAGGTACAGGTTGCCGGCCTGGTCGCAAGTGATGCCTTCCCAGTCCAGTTCGCCCCCGCGGATATACGACGCCGCCCAGTTGCGCGACTTCAGGCCCCACGGCAGGCCGCTGTCCGGCGCCGGTGGCGGGGTAAAGATGAGCGGCTGCGCGCGCCAGGCCGGGTCCTGCCGGTCGAAGCGGTAGATGCGGTCGTCGTCGCGGTCGGACACGCCCCATAACCCGCCCCGGCATTCCACCAGGCCAGACAGGTTGCCGCCGCGCATGCCGTCGATCGGGTATTCGGCCCTCAGCTTCAGCTCTGGCCAGTCGCCCGCCAGGCTTGGCAGGGCAACCAGCATCAGGCAGGTAGCCAGAAGCCGCCGAATCAAACCATGACCTCGGCCAGGTTGCCCTTGGTTTCCAGCCAGCTCTTGCGATCGCCCGCGCGCTTCTTGGCCAGCAGCTTGTCCATCAGCTCGCAGGTGGCCTGTACATCGTCCAGGGTCAGTTGCACCAGGCGCCGGGTATTCGGGTCCATGGTGGTTTCACGCAGCTGGGGCGGGTTCATCTCGCCCAGGCCCTTGAAGCGGGTGACCTGCGGCTTGCCGCGCTTCTTCTCGGCCACCAGGCGGTCGAGGATGCCATCGCGCTCGGCTTCGTCGAGGGCGTAGTAGATTTCCTTGCCCAGGTCGATGCGGTACAGCGGCGGCATGGCCACGTACACATGCCCGGCCTCGACCAGGGCGCGGAAATGCTGGACGAACAGCGCGCAGAGCAGCGTGGCGATATGCAGGCCGTCGGAGTCGGCGTCGGCGAGAATGCAGATCTTGCCGTAGCGCAGTTGCGCCAGGTCGCTGGCCCCTGGGTCAACGCCGATGGCCACGGCGATGTTATGCACTTCCTGGCTGGCCAGCACTTCACCGCCGTCGACTTCCCAGGTGTTGAGGATCTTGCCGCGCAGCGGCAGGATCGCCTGGAACTCCTTGTCGCGCGCCTGCTTGGCCGAACCACCGGCCGAGTCGCCTTCGACCAGGAACAGTTCGGCACGCATCGGGTCCTGACCGGCGCAGTCGGCCAGCTTGCCGGGTAGCGCCGGGCCCTGGGTGATGCGCTTGCGCTCGACCTTCTTGCTGGCCTTGAGGCGGCGCCCGGCGTTGCTGATCGCCAGCTCCGCCAGTTGCATGCCCAGTTCGGGATGGGCATTCAGCCACAGGCTGAAGGCGTCCTTGACCACGCCGGACACGAACGCCGCCGCCTCGCGCGAGGACAGGCGCTCTTTGGTCTGCCCGGAGAACTGCGGGTCCTGCATCTTCATCGACAGCACGAAGGTGATGCGTTCCCAGACGTCTTCCGGCGCCAGCTTCACACCGCGCGGCAGCAGGTTGCGGAATTCGCAGAACTCGCGCATGGCATCCAGCAGGCCTTGGCGCAGGCCGTTGACGTGGGTACCGCCCTGGGCGGTGGGGATCAGGTTGACGTAGCTTTCCTGGATGCTGTCACCCCCTTCGGGCAGCCACAGCAGGGCCCAGTCGACGGCTTCCTTGTTACCGGCCAGGCTGCCGCAGAACGGCTCGTCGGGCAGGCGCTGGAATTCATTGACCGAGTCGACCAGGTAGGAGCGCAAGCCATCCTCATAGTGCCATTCGACCTTTTCGCCGCTGGCCTTGTCCTCGAAACTGACCAGCAGGCCCGGGCACAGCACGGCCTTGGCCTTGAGCACGTGCTTGAGGCGGCTGATGGAGAACTTCGGCGAATCGAAGTACTTGGGGTCGGGGCTGAAGTACACGCTGGTGCCGGTATTGCGCTTGCCGACCGAACCGATCACTTCCAGCTCGCTGGCCTTGAAACCGTCGGCGAAGGTCATCTGGTATTCGTTGCCGTCGCGTTTGACGCGCACGCGCACCTGGGTCGACAGGGCATTGACCACCGAGATGCCCACCCCGTGCAGACCACCGGAAAACTGGTAGTTCTTGTTGGAAAACTTGCCGCCGGCGTGCAGCTTGGTGAGGATCAGCTCCACCCCGGACACGCCTTCTTCCGGGTGGATGTCCACCGGCATGCCACGGCCATCGTCGCTGACTTCCAGCGAGTGGTCGGCATGGAGGATGACCTGCACCGAACGGGCGTGCCCGGCCAAGGCTTCGTCGACACTGTTGTCGATGACTTCCTGGGCCAGGTGGTTGGGGCGGCTGGTGTCGGTGTACATGCCCGGCCGCTTGCGGACCGGGTCAAGGCCCGAGAGGACTTCGATGGCGTCTGCGTTATAGGCGCTAGCGCTGGGATTGGCCATGGGGTCTCGTCGTCAGTCTGGTGAATGCAAGAAAGTCAAAATACAGAAAAATCGAGCGTCGCATACTGCCCGCGGGCAATGCCGGCGAAGGCCAGCAGTGCCGGCAGGCGCTCGGCGAAGCCCTGGAAACTGTGGTCACCGCCAGCCTGGATGCGCAGGGCACAGCCACGGTAATAGCGCTCGGCGTGACGATAGTCCAGGGTTTCATCGGCGGTCTGCAGCCACACTTGATAGCGGCTGGGGTCCACCGGGGCCGGTACTTCCAGCTCGGCCAGCGCCTGCACGTGGTCGTGGGTCAACTCCCAGGTTTCACCACTGTAGTGATTGCGCTGGGTGCCCAGGTACCCGTCGAAATGCTTGTGCGGCGTTACCGCCGGGTTGACCAGCAGGGCCTTGAGGCCATGGCGCTCGGCCAGATGGGTGGCATAGTAGCCGCCGAGCGAACTGCCTACCAGCAGTGGCGCACCCAGTTCGGCGATGGCCGCTTCAAGCTGGGCGATGGCCTGGCGCGGGTGGTGGTGCAGGGCGGGCACGCGCAACTGCTCGGCCATGCCCAGCTGCTGCATGGCAGCCACGAGCTGGCGTGCCTTGGTCGAAAGCGGCGAGCTGTTGAAGCCATGGATATAGAGGATGGAACCCGACATGCTGCCCCCGGTAATCTGTGGCTTGGCGCCTGATGATGCGGGCGCAGGGACGCGCAGTGTAGCGCGTTCGGCGGGTTTTGACGCAGTGTCACGGGTTTCGCAACAATTTTGCCAGCCCCGCCTGCTGACGCGGCTCAGTACCCCGGGCTGTCGAAGTCGAGCTTCACCTCGAAGTCCAACGCCCGCTCCACGCCGGTCTCCAGCCGCCCGTCGGCGTGCAGGCGCAACCAACGGTAGCCAGGCTGTTCTTCACTGACCTTGAAGTCCTCGCTGCCTGCCGCGAACTGAATGCAGGTGGACGGCGTGGCCAGCAGACGGCGCCCCGCGCGCATTTCATCCCATGGCTGGTGCACATGCCCCCAGAGCAACGCCCGTACCTGTGGATAAGCGCCGACGATAGCGAACAGCGCCTGCGCGTTGCGCAAGCCGATCGGCGCGATCCAGGCGCAGCCGATGTCCACTGGCTGATGGTGGAAACACACCAGGCAGTGCCGGTCGCCCGCCGACTCCAGGGCCGCTTTCAGCACCGCCAGTTGCTCATCCTGCAACCACCCGTGGGTCGCTCCAGGCACCGCTGTGTCGAGCATGACGATGCGCCACGCACCGACATCGGTCACCGCCTGCATCAATTCGGGGGCAACCTGCGCCATCACCCGCGCCTCGTCATGGTTGCCTGGCAACCAGCGAGTGGGCACGGCGAGCGGCGCGGTGAGCTCGCGAAACGCTTCATACGACGCCACGCTGGCATCCTGGGACAGATCACCGGTACACAGCAGCAGGTCGACAGGTGTTTGCTCGCGGCGCACCTGGGCTACCACATGGCGCAGGCTGTCACGGGTATTGAGCCCCAGCATGCTGCCGGCCGGGTCAGCGAACAGGTGGGCATCGGTCAGTTGCACCACATGCACGGGGCGCGATTGGTCTGGCTGCGGCAACGGCCGTCTCCTCTAGCGGATTCAGCACGAATTATGGCTGCACAACGGTTGCGAGCAAACACCCGCAGCCGACCCACGTCACAATTCCGCGATCGTCAGCGAACGCTGGCCAGTTCGTGGCCGCAGGCCAGGCAGTGGCTCAGCCATTCGCCCAGGAACAGGTTGAGCTGGGCCTTTTCGTCCGGCTGGTGCATGGCCGCGTTGGGATAGGGGTAGATGCTGCGCAGGCGCCGGGCATGCTCGGCACTGACCACTTCAGCCATGCGGGCATCGTGGTACACCTGCACTTCCAGGTGCGGCACCGGCAGCCATGGCAGGCTGTGCTCCTGGCGCACATGCAGGGTGGTGGTGTACGGGCAGGCGAGCACCACGTCAAGCACCAGAACGCCAAGCATCTGGTCGCCCTGGGTCATGCCGATGCGGCGCGAGCTCTGGGTGGTGCGCATGTCTGGCAACAGGCGCATCAACCGGGCGTAGTTGGCCTCGCAGGCTGCCTGCAGCCCGACCAGGTCCACCCGATAACGCTCGCGCAACAGGTTCACTTCCACATACCTCGTACTTCGTCACGGTTCAGCGCCAGCCATTGCAGGCCAATGATGGTAGCCGCGTTGCAGACACGCCCGTCGCGCACGGCTTGCATGGCATCTTCAAACGACCACACCCGCACGCGAATGTCTTCACCCTCTTCCTCCAGGCCATGCAGGCCACCTGCACCTTCGCTGCTGCAGCGGCCGAGGAACAGGTGTACGTATTCATCACTGCCGCCAGGCGACGGGAAGTAACGGGTCATCGGCCACAGCGCGCTGAAGACCAGGCCGGCCTCCTCTTCGGCCTCGCGGTGGGCGACTTCCTCGGGTTGCTCTTCCTTGTCGATCAACCCGGCGACCAACTCGATCAGCCAGGGGTTGTCGATCTTGCCCATGGCCCCTACCCGAAACTGCTCGATCAGCACCACTTCATCGCGTTGCGGATCATAGGGCAGCACGCACACCGCATCATGGCGCACGAACAGTTCGCGACTGATCTCGCGGCCCATGCCACCGGCGAACAACTCGTGGCGCAGGTGCACCTTGTCGAGCCGGTAGAAGCCCTGGAAGCAGTTATCCCGCTTGACGATCTCGACCGCCCTGGGCGCTGAGTTCAACGTATCTGACATGGGAATCCTCATTACCTCGTTTACAGCATCGCGCCATCCTACTCTGCACGCCAGCGTGTTTCACCCCTTTCCGGTTACCGTTCGCGCAGTCGGGACAGCGCGCCAGCACTCTGTTAGCTTAGTGGCGAACTGAAGGCCGCGCAGACGGTCAAAGGCCGACTTTTCCCTGTTCTGCAAGGATCACCATGACACTTGTCAAACTGACTTCCGTGGCCGTGCTGGCCCTGGCCCTGGGCGCCTGCCAGAGCCTGTTCACGCCCAACTACCGGGCGCCGCTCGAGGTCAAGCGCGAAGCCTGGGAGCATGTCAAACCCGGCTGCAGCGAAAGCGACTGCCCGCTGGTGAACATTGACACCATCCACTTCCCGGCCCTGCCGAAGCTCGACGGCATCGTCGAGAAACGCCTGCTGCAGCTGACCGAAGACAACCAGCGCGGCAACACGCCAACCACCCTGCAAGCCTACGAGCAGCAGTACCTGGCCAGCGCCGACAAGCGCAACAGCAGCTACCTGCAGGCCAAGGTACGCGAGCAGCATGACGGCTTGGTGATCATCGAGCTGTCCAGCTACCTGGACAGCGGCGGCGCTCACGGCATGCCCGGGCGCGGCTTCATCAACTATTCGCGCAAGCTGGACAAGGTGCTGACCCTGCAAGACATGCTGGTGCCCGGCCAGGAAGACACTTTCTGGAAAACCGTCGAGGAATCGCACCGCGCCTGGCTGATGAGCGTAGGCATGGACAAGGACGCCGAATTCCTCAAGACCTGGCCGTTCAAGCAGTCGCCGCACATCGCCCTGACCTACGGCGCGGTGGTGGTGAAGTACGAGGTCTATGCCATCGCGCCCTACTCCATGGGCCACGTGGAACTGAAAATCCCTTACCCGCGCCTGAATGGCGTGCTCAAGCCTGAGCTGTTTCCCGGCCGCGGCTGAAACCCAGCAGCCCGTACACCAGCCCGGCCAGCAGCAATGCCGGCAGGGTCGCCCCCAGGTCCGGAGCCTGCGTGGCGATGCCATGATAAGCCGCCACGCCCACCCCCCAGGCCAGCAGCGCCTGCCAGTGCAAGCCACTCACTTGCGCTGGCAGGCGGCGACGACGGATCAGGTAGTGGTCCACCAGCACCACGCCAAACAGCGGCGCGAACACTGAGCCGATCAACAACAGGAAGTTCTCGTACTGTGCCAGCGGCGCCAGTAGGGCGATCAAGGTGCACAGCACACCAATGGCCAGCGCCATGTGTTCGACCTTCAGGCGCACCAGCACGCCGCTGGAAACGGCCGCCGAATGGATGTCGGCGAACGCCTTTTCCGACTCGTCGAGCAGAATCAGCAGCAGTGGAATGCCCATGCCTGCGCCCGCCAGGGCCAGCAGCAAGGCGTTGGCTTCGCCACTGGCGGCGAAGGCCAGGGTGTAGGCCACGCCCAGGCTCATCAGCCAGGTGTTGCCAATGAAATAGCCGATTACCGTACCGCCGAATACAGGCTTGCCATTGCGGGCGAAACGCGAGTAGTCGGCGATCAGGGGCAGCCAGGACAGCGGCATGGCAACGACGATGTCAAAGCCCACGGCCAGCGACATCGATCCGTCCCCGGCGCGCGCCCACAACCCAGCCAGGTCAGCCTTGGCAAACAGGTTCCAGGTCAGCCACAGGCATGCGCCCAACAATAGCCAGATGCCCCACGCACGCAGCACCTTGCGTACGAACGCCAATGGCCCGCTGACTGCCAGCAAGGTGGCCAGGGCGCCGAAACACAGGGTCCAGAGCATCGGGCTGTTCCAGGCGCTGGCTTCACCGAACACCCGCGCACCCAGCAGGCTGGCGGCATCGCGCATGACGACGATTTCGAACGCGCCCCAGCCCACCAGTTGCAGCAGGTTGAGCAGCGCTGGCAGGCGTGCGCCATGGTTGCCCAGGCTGAGTTTCAGGGTGCCCATGGCCGACAGCCCGGTATCGCTACCGATGACACCGGCAGCGCCCAGCAACAGCACGCCCACACCCGAACCCAGAGCAATGGCCAGCACCGCGCCTGCAAGGCCCAGGCCAGGCGCCAGCATGGCGCCGACCTGTAGCACCATCAGGCCAATGCCGAGGGAGAACCACAGCGAGAACAGGTCGCGGGCACCGAAGATGCGCTGGGCGGTGGGGACCGGGTGGTCGGGTGAAAACTGGCTGGGAGTGGTCATTGTTATATTCGCCGGAAGAATTAGGAGTTGCACACGGCATCCTGTGGGAGCGGGCGTGCCCGCGAACAAGGGCGAAGCCCTTGCCATGCACCGCGGTGCTTGCTTCGCGGGCACGCCCGCTCCCACAGGGTAAGGTGCTGCGGCTTAGACCTTGTGGTACAGCTGGCTGCCTTCCTGGCGGAACCGCTCAGCCTGCTCACGCATGCCTTGCTCGACCGTGACGTCCACGGTTTCGATCTTGGCGGCGTATTCCCGCACTTCCTGGGTGATCTTCATCGAGCAGAACTTCGGCCCGCACATCGAACAGAAATGCGCGACCTTGGCCGACTCCTTCGGCAGGGTCTCGTCGTGGAAGGCGCGGGCGGTGTCCGGGTCCAGGCCCAGGTTGAACTGGTCTTCCCAACGGAACTCGAAGCGTGCCTTGGACAAGGCGTTGTCGCGAATCTGCGCGCCTGGGTGGCCCTTGGCAAGGTCGGCAGCATGCGCGGCGATCTTGTAGGTGATGATGCCGGTCTTGACGTCATCCTTGTTCGGCAGGCCGAGGTGCTCCTTGGGCGTGACGTAGCAGAGCATGGCGCAACCGAACCAGCCGATCATCGCCGCACCGATACCCGAGGTGATGTGGTCGTAGCCTGGGGCGATATCGGTGGTCAGTGGGCCGAGCGTGTAGAACGGCGCCTCGTCGCAGCACTCCAGCTGCTTGTCCATGTTTTCCTTGATCAGCTGCATCGGCACGTGGCCGGGGCCTTCGATCATGCACTGCACGTCGTGCTTCCAGGCAATCTTGGTCAGCTCGCCGAGGGTTTCCAGTTCACCGAACTGCGCGGCATCGTTGGCGTCGGCAATCGAGCCCGGGCGCAGGCCGTCGCCCAGCGAGAAGCTGACGTCGTAGGCCTTCATGATCTCGCAGATCTCTTCGAAATGCGTGTACAGGAAGTTTTCCTTGTGATGCGCCAGGCACCACTTGGCCATGATCGAGCCACCGCGGCTGACGATACCGGTGACGCGCTTGGCAGTCAGCGGCACATAACGCAGCAGTACGCCGGCGTGGATGGTGAAGTAGTCCACGCCCTGCTCGGCCTGCTCGATCAAGGTGTCGCGGAACAGCTCCCAGGTCAGGTCTTCGGCTACACCATTGACCTTTTCCAGGGCCTGGTAGATCGGCACGGTACCAATCGGCACCGGCGAGTTGCGGATGATCCACTCGCGGGTTTCGTGGATGTGCTTGCCGGTGGACAGGTCCATGACCGTGTCCGAACCCCAGCGGATACCCCAGGTCAGCTTGGCCACTTCTTCCTCGATCGAGGAACCCAGGGCGCTGTTGCCGATGTTGCCGTTGATCTTCACCAGGAAGTTGCGGCCGATGATCATCGGCTCCAGCTCCGGGTGGTTGATGTTGGCCGGGATGATCGCGCGACCACGGGCGATTTCCTGGCGAACGAACTCGGGGGTGATCTCCTTCGGGATATTGGCGCCGAAGCTGTGGCCAGCGTGCTGCTCGTTCAGCAGGCCGGCAGCGCGGGCCTCTTGCAGCTTCATGTTTTCACGGATGGCCACGTATTCCATCTCGGCGGTGATGATGCCTTTGCGGGCATAGTGCATCTGCGAGACGTTGGCGCCCGCCTTGGCACGGCGCGGGTTGCGCACATGGGCGAATCGCAGCTTGGCCAGTTCGGCATCGTTCAGGCGCTGTTGACCGAAGTGGGAGCTCAGGCCATCCAGGCGCTCGGTATCACCGCGGGCTTCGATCCATGCCGAACGCACATCGGCCAGGCCCTTGCGCACATCGATGACCACGTTGGGGTCGGTGTACGGGCCGGAGGTATCGTAGACCAGAACCCGGGCATTGGCCTCGCCACCGAAGTCGGTCGGGGTATCGTCCAGACTGATTTCACGCATGGGCACGCGGATGTCGGGGCGCGAGCCTTCGACATACACCTTGCGCGAACGCGGGAAAGGTTGCACGGACTGCTGATCGACTTGTGCCGATTCGCTGAGGTTTATCGCTTTTTCTTGTTTGGTCATCACAGGCTCTCCAGACGGCTTCCTAGCAGTGGAATGTCGGGGTGAACCTGAAAGGCGCGGACGCACCCCTTCATGGGTGCAGTGCCGGATATGGGGGTGCCTGAAGCTGCATGCAGCTGCGACATTCCCGGACCTGGCACAAGAGGCTGGCCGGGAAGGCGAGCAATCTTGTTCCCTACGCAGGCGCTAACCTGATCAGGTTCAACGGGATCCGCAACTTTGCGATCTCAGCCTTTGCTTCAAGGCACCCCGACAAGAACATGCGCAGTCTAGACTGGAGTGGTCGGCAAAGCCAAGCAGGTAAATGCGCGGATGATGAAAGGCACACCGAGCGATTGTTGCCGGGTGCGCATGGCACTACACTGGCCCGTCGCCCGATACTCAACAGTTCAGTAATTCAATTTTTCGTACAAGGATTGCCTCTATGCTGCGCAAACTCTCACTGGCAATAGCCGTGTCTTGTGCGTCCAACGGAGTGGTCTGGGCAGCGGACGTGCCCACTACAGTGAAAACCGACCTGGTCAGCGTCTATCAGGAGGCGGTGGACAACAACGCTGACCTGGCCGCCGCCCGCGCCGATTACGGCGCCCGCCGCGAAGTGGTGCCGCAGGCCCGTGCCGGGTTGCTACCGAACCTGTCGGCCGGTGCCGAAATGATGAACACCCGCACCAAGCTGGATGAACCCTCGACCACCAGCAACCGCAGCGGCAATACCTGGAGCGCGACCCTCGCCCAGCCGATCTTCCGTGCCGACCGCTGGTTCCAGTTGCAGGCGGCCGAAGCGGTCAACGAACAGGCGGCCCTGGAACTGTCGGCGACCGAGCAGAACCTGATCCTGCAAACCGCACAGAGCTACTTCGCCGTGCTCCGCGCCCAGGACAACCTGGCCGCGACCAAAGCCGAAGAAGCCGCATTCAAGCGCCAGCTGGACCAGTCCAACGAACGGTTCGACGTCGGCCTGTCCGACAAGACCGACGTGCTGCAATCCCAGGCCAGCTACGATACCGCCCGGGCCAACCGGATCATCGCCGAACGCCAGGTTCAGGATGCCTTCGAGGCACTGGTGACCCTGACCAACCGGGAATACACCTCGATCCAGGGCGTGGTGCATACCCTGCCGGTGCAGGTGCCCACGCCCAACGACGCCAAGGCCTGGGTCGAAACCGCCGGGCGCCAGAACCTCAACCTGCTGGCCACCAACCACGCGGTCACCGCTGCCGAAGAAACCCTGCGCCAGCGCAAGGCCGGCCATGCGCCAACCCTTGATGCCGTTGCCAAGTACCAGAAAGGCGACAACGACAACCTAGGTTTCACCAACTCGGCTGCGCTGCCAACCGTGCATTACAGCGGCGATGTCGAGCAGACCAGCATCGGCTTGCAACTGAACATTCCGATCTACAGCGGCGGCCTGACCAGTTCGCAGGTACGCGAGGCCTACCAGCGCCTGAGCCAGAGCGAGCAGCAACGCGAAAGCCTGCGCCGTCAGGTGGTGGAGAACACCCGCAACCTGCACCGCGCGGTGAACACCGACGTGGAACAGGTGCAAGCGCGCAAGCAGTCGATCATTTCCAACCAGAGCGCACTGGAAGCCACGGAAATCGGCTACCAGGTCGGTACCCGCAACATCGTCGACGTGCTCGACGCCCAACGCCAGCTGTACACCTCGGTGCGCGACTACAACAACAGCCGCTATGACTACATTCTCGACAACCTGAGCCTGAAGCAGGCGGCCGGCACGTTGAGCCCGCAGGACCTGCAGGACCTCAAGCAGTACCTGAAACCGGATTACAACCCGGACAAGGACTTCCTGCCACCGGACCTGGCGGCGGCGGCGGCGAAGAACTTCGAGCGTCGCCCCTGAAGCGCAGTCGTTGCAGGAGCGGCCTTGTGTCGTGAGAGGGCCGCAAAGCGGCCCCCGGGGATATCAGCGTGAAGCTCATATTGCCGGGGCCGCTCTGCGGCCCTTTCGCGACTCAAGGCCGCGCCTCTGAAATCGCATCGCTGTGATGATCTATCTGCACATCAGTGCATGAGTTTACCGAGGCCATCGAGCAGTCGCTGCAGTGCCCCCTGATTGGCTCGCATCACTGCCCTGCCCGCCTCGCCCATGCGCTGGGCATCCTGCGGCAGCTCAATCAAGCGTCGCACGGCCTCGGCCAACCCGTCGGCATCGTCCACCTGTTGCAACGCCCCCGCCTCGCGCAGCATGGCGCTGATCTCGAGGAAGTTGAACACATGCGGCCCCATCAGCACCGGCAAGGCCAGCGCTGCCGGTTCCAGCGGGTTGTGCCCACCGGTCGCTACCAGGCTGCCGCCAACGAAGGCAATGTCGGCCAAGGCATAGAGGAACAGCAACTCGCCCATGGTGTCACCGACCAACACCTGCGTCTGCGCATCGACCAGGCTGCCGGCAGACCGGCGCACGCAGGTAAACTGTTCGCTGCACAGCGCGTGTACCGCAGCGAACCGCTCCGGATGACGCGGCACCAGGATCAGCAACGCATCACCATGTACCTGCAGCAACTGCCGATGCGCCTGCAGGATCAACGCATCCTCACCTTCGTGGGTGCTGGCGGCGATCCACACCGGGCGCTGTTCAGCGCCCCACTGCTCACGCAATGCCCTGGCACGCGGCAGCAGTTGCCCGTCGATCTTCAGGTCGAACTTGATCGAACCGGTGACCTGCACGCACTCGGGGCGCGCGCCCAGCTCACGGAAGCGCCGGGCCTCGGTTTCGGTCTGCACGGCAATCAAGCTCATCTCGGCCAGCATCGGCCGGGTCAGTTTGGCAAAGCGCCCATAGCCACGGGCCGAGCGCTCGGAAAGGCGCGCGTTGGCCAAGGCCACCGGGATGCCACGCCTGGCACATTGATGGATATGGTTGGGCCACAGTTCGGTTTCCATGATGATGCCGAGCGTCGGCTGCACATGGTCGAGAAAACGCCCAGCCGCCCACGGCAGGTCATAGGGCAGGTAGCAGTGCTGCACACGAGGCTCGTCGGCGAACAGGGCGCGAATGCGCTCGGAACCGGTCGGGGTCATGCAGGTCAGGGTGATTGGCAGCCCCGGGTAAGCCTTGAGCAAGGCGCGCACCATGGGTGCCGCGGCGATGCTCTCGCCCACCGAAACGGCATGCACCCATATGCCACCCTGACGCATGGCTGGCAGCTTGCAGGCAAAGCGCTCGCCGATGCGCTGGCCATAGGCCGGCGCCTTGCGCGCGCGCAGGTACAGGCGCAGCGCAACCAGCGGCAGGCCCAGGTGAAACAGCAAGGTATAGAGTGTTCTGTTCATGGCGGCGCAGTTTACCCGATCGCGCGCAGGTGCACTGCAAAGCGCTCGGCCAGCCACTGCGCGGCCGGGCCCAAGGGCTCGTCGCGGCGCCAGGCCAGCTCCGCGACCAAGGCCGGTGGCCGCCATTCGCTGTCCAGCTCGACCATGTGCGCCTGGTAGGTCGGGTATTGCACCACGTGGCGCGGCAGCCAGGCCCAGCCCAGCCCACGCATCAACAGCTCCGCCATGGCATAGAAACTGTCGGCGCGCCATACCTGCGGGCTGATTGCCTCGCCGCCGGGATAGCCACTTTGCTGCGGGGTGATCAGCAACTGGCGGTGCCGCGCCAATTGCTGGCGGGTTACCCGACCTTCGCCTGCCAGCGGGTGGCCGACCGCGCACACGGTGACCATTTCCACACTGCCCAGGGCACGCCGCTCCAAGGAGGCCGGGATACGTTCGTGGTTGAAGAACAAGCCCAGGTCGGCGCGTCGCTCCACCAGCTTGCGCGCCACATCGCCTTGGGCGCCACTGGCCAGCTGCACCTCCAGGAACGGGTAGCGGCTGGCCAGCTCGTCGAGGCTGTCGATCACCGGCTGGTAGGGCATGGCTTCGTCCTGAGCCACCCGCAGCAGGGCCTCCTGGCCGCGCATCAGCGCCAGCGCACGGCCATCCAGGCGCTCGCACTGGCGCAACAGTTCACGGGCATCTTCCAGCAGGGCACTGCCGTTTTCAGTCAGCCGGGGCTGGCGGCCACTGCTGCGCTCGAACAAGGTGACCCCCAGGTCGGTTTCAAGCAGGGCTATCGCGCTGCTGATCGCCGACTGGGCCTTGCGCTGTTCGCGGGCCACGGCCGAGAACGAGCGCAGTTCAGCAACCCGCACGAACGTACGCAGCTGTTCGAGGTTCCACTGCTCGGCCATCGACCTATCTCCCCTATAGATAGGTAATGACTTTACCCCATTCAAGGTGAGTCTAGAATCTGCCGCCAGTTACCGGAGGATCTCGCCATGAATGCCTACACCTACCTCGCCATCGCCATCTGCGCCGAAGTCATTGCCACCGCCTCGATGAAAGCGGTCAAAGGCCTGAGCACGCCCTTGCCGCTGTTGCTCATGGTAGTCGGGTACGCCGTCGCATTCTGGATGCTGACCCTGGTGGTACGCAGCATTCCGGTGGGGATCGCCTATGCCATCTGGTCAGGTTTGGGGATCGTGCTGATCAGTGTGGCGGCGCTGGTGATCTACGGCCAGAAGCTGGATGTGCCGGCCATGCTGGGTATGGCGATGATCGTGGGTGGGGTGGTGGTGATTCAGCTGTTTTCGAACACGGCTGGCCATTGATGTTGCCTGTATACTTGCCAGCTGTCCCAGTTTTCGAGGTATCGCCATGCCATCCGCCATTTCCACTGACGTGCTGATCGTCGGCGCCGGGGTCGCAGGTCTCTGGCTCAATGCCCGCTTGCGCCGCCTGGGCTATTCAACGGTGTTGTTGGAGCGTGCCAGCCTTGGCGGCGAGCAGACCATCAAGTCCCAGGGCATCATCCATGGTGGCACCAAGTACGCCCTGCACGGCGCCCTCACCGGTGCCTCGGAAGCCATTGCCGACATGCCGCGCCGCTGGCGCGAAGCGCTGAATGGCAGCGGCGAGCTGGACCTGACCCATACCCGCCTGCTGTCCGACGCCCACTACCTGTGGTCGCCAGGCACACTGGCCGGCAACCTCACCAGCTTCTTCGCCAGCAAGGCCGTGCGCGGCCGGGTCGACCAGGTGAAGGGCGAGCAACTGCCACCCGCACTCCAGGACCGCGCCTTCAAGGGCAAGGTCTATCGCCTGGCCGAACTGGTCGTCGACGTGCCCAGCCTGCTGGCCAACCTGGCCGAACTGGCGGGTGACAGCCTGCTGGCCGGCGAGCACATCGAACCATTGCGCGAGGCTGACGAGCTGGTCGGCCTGCGCGTCGACGGCCGCGATATCCGCACGCAGCGCATCGTGCTCAGCGCCGGCGCCGGCACCGAAGACTTGCTGCATGCCCTGGGCCTGACCCAGCCAGCCATGCAGACCCGCCCGCTGCACATGGTCATGGCCAAAGGTGCCAATTTGAAGCCGCTTTATGCCCACTGCCTGGGCGGCGGGCCAAAGCCGCGGGTGACAGTGACCACCCATCCGGCCGCCGATGGCCAGTGGGTCTGGTACATCGGCGGCGACCTGGCCGAAGCCGATGGCGTCGCCCGCGAGCCGTCTGCGCAAATCGCGGCGGCACAGAAGGAAATCGCCAGCCTGCTGCCTTGGGTCGACCAGAGCCAGGTGCGCTGGGCCACCCTGCGGGTCAACCGCGCAGAACCGGCGCAATCAGGCCTGGTGCGCCCGGACAACGCCTTCCTCGCCGACCAGCAGCGCCTGCTGGTCGGCTGGCCGACCAAGCTGGCCCTGGCACCGGACTTCAGCGACCGGGTCATCGCCCACCTGGAGCGCGACGGCATCCGCCCACAAGCCCACGCCGACCTCGCCGACCTGCCGCGCCCACCACTGGGCGTACCGGCCTGGGAGCAACTGCTGCCATGAGCCTGCCCACCCTGCACGACTTCCACCGCAACCTGGGCAGCACCGGCTTCAAGGTATCGCCGCTGGGCCTGGGTACGGTCAAGCTGGGCCGCGACCAGGGCGTCAAGTACCCCACCGGCTTCACCATCCCCGGTGATGACGAAGCCCGCCTGCTGCTGGCCCAGGCCCGCGAGCTGGGCATCAACCTGATCGACACCGCCCCGGCCTATGGCCGCAGTGAAGAACGCCTGGGCCCGCTGTTGCGCGGCCAACGCGATGAATGGGTGATCGTCAGCAAGGTTGGCGAAGAATTCGACAACGGCCAGTCACACTTCGACTTCAGTGCTGCCCACACCCGCCGTTCGGTAGAGCGCAGCCTGCAGCGCCTGGAAACCGACCGTATCGAGCTGGTGCTGGTGCACTCCGACGGCAATGACCTGGCGATACTCGAACAGCAGGAGGTGTACCAGACCCTCGCCGAGCTCAAGCAGGAGGGCAAGATCCTCGGCTATGGCCTGTCTGGCAAGACCGTCGCCGGGGGCCTGAAGGCCCTGGAGCACGGCGATTGCGCCATGGTCACCTACAACCTCAACGAGCAGGCAGAACGCCCGGTGCTGGACTACGCTGCCGAACACGGCAAGGCCATCCTGGTGAAGAAGGCCCTGGCCAGCGGGCATATCTGCCTGGCCCCGGGCGTTGACCCGGTGCAAGCCAGCTTCGAGCTGCTGTTTGCCCATCCGGGCGTCAGCAGTGCTATCGTCGGCACCATCAATCCGCTGCACCTGGCCCACAATGTGGCAACCGTCGCCCGTATTCTTGGCCAGCATTGAGTTGCCCCTGGCCTCAGGGCCTGGAGACTGACCGGACGCAAGGAGGAGCCGCGTGGCGCGAACGCTGATCCGCAAGAACCCGAGCAACTTCAAGACGCTGCCGCTGCATGTCGAGGCCACGCCCGAAGGGCTGATCTACCAGAGCATCGGCATGCCGCTGAATTTCGCCCAGACCCAACAGCGGCGCAAGGCCATCCAGTTGCCCGATGCGCAGCGCTTCGTAGTGGAGCTGGCCAACCTGGGCGTGTCGGTGCGACTGACCTTGCATTGGCAGAATCGCGATTACTGGGTGTTGGTGCGCCAGCGTCGGCAGGACCGTGGCGATGTGGTGCTGAAACTGATTTCCGGTTACGTGCCGGCGCAGGAGCTGAACCTGCCGTTGCACACCGCCGTGCAGGAAGTCGCCGAGGAATGCCTGCTGGAAACGCCGGAAGGCTGGCTGGGCGGGCGCTTCAATGATACCTGGCTGCCTGTGCCCTACGCGGCCGCCCTGCACTACCGCGAAAACCCGCATTTTGTGCTGACCCCGCAGTCCGGTGCAGCGCGCCCGGTGCATTGCGGCAAACTGATGCTGCTGGAACGGCCAAGAGCCTACGTGCACCTGCCCACCGCCTCGTTGCAACTGATCTATGACATGCGCCTGCAGGTTCCGCGGGAGGCCAAGAAGCTCAGCCTGTTCCACGTCGATGAGCGGCTCGAGGGCGACCAACTGGTGGCGCGGCTCAACCGCAAACGGCCGGACCTGTACCTGATGCCGCTACAGGACGGCCAGCCACTGGCTGAGCTGTATACGCTCAAGAAGGATGAGCTGGTACCGGCAAGCACCCGTGGGCTGTACCTGGCCGAAAGTTTTGCCCGCCAGGAGGGTTGGGTGGTGAAGGAAGAGCGGGTGCGCTGGAAGGATTGGGTGAAGCAGCAGGGGTTGGTGGAAAGCAAACCGCTGCGGGCCTCGCACCTGCAGCGCTTTGGTGACAAGGCGCGGGCACTGCTGGAGCGGGCGCGTACTTCGCTGCACAAGTAGGACCCAGGGGGCTGCTGCGCAGCCCCAAAGGGCAGGTCAGTGCTTGCGGATTTTCTCGACAATCGCCGTGGTCGAGCTGTTCTCGACCAGCCCCAGCACCTTCACGGTACCGCCATAGGCCTTGACGATATCGGCGCCCACCACCTGGTCGATGCCATAATCACCACCTTTGACCAGCACATCCGGCTTGACCTGGCTCAGCAGGTTCTCCGGGGTACCCTCGGGGAAACTGATCACCCAGTCCACCGCCCCCAGCCCGGCCAGTACGGCCATGCGTCGGTCGACGCTGTTGATCGGCCGGCCCGGCCCTTTCAGGCGGCTGACCGAAGCATCGTCGTTGACCGCGACGATCAGGCGGTCGCCCTGGGCACGGGCCTGCTCCAGGTAGGTGACGTGGCCGGCGTGCAGGATGTCGAAGCAACCGTTGGTAAAGACGATCTTCTCTTTGTGCGCCCGCGCGTCATCGATGGCCAGCAGCAGCTGCTCCAGGCCCAGCACGCCGCGCTCGGAGCCTTCCTCACGCTGGATAGCCCGGCGCAGTTCAGGGGCACTGATCGCCGCCGTACCCAGTTTGCCGACCACGATACCTGCCGCCAGGTTGGCCAGGGCCACCGCGTGGGGCAGGTCCTCTCCGGCAGCGATGGCTGCCGCGAGGGTGGAGATGACGGTATCACCGGCACCGGTCACGTCGAATACTTCCCGCGCCCGTGCCGGCAAGTGCAGTGCCGGCTGGCCACTGCGCAGCAGGGTCATGCCGTGTTCGCCCCGAGTCACCAGCAGGGCACCCAGGTCGAGGTCCTGCAGCAATTGCAGGCCCTTGGCGACCAGATCGGCCTCATCGGCGCAACGGCCGACGATGGTCTCGAACTCGCTGAGGTTCGGGGTGATCAGGCTGGCACCGCGGTAGATCGAGAAGTCCTTGCCCTTGGGGTCGGCCAGCACCGGAATGCCCTTGGCCCGCGCCGCCTGGATCAGGCTCTGGTGATTTTTCAGTGCGCCCTTGCCGTAGTCGGACAGGACCAGCACCTTGACGCCCTCGAGCAGGCTGTCGACCTCGGCACCCAGCGACAGCGGGTCGGTGGCGAACGGTTCTTCGAAATCGATGCGCAGCAGTTGCTGGTGACGGCTCATGACCCGCAGCTTGACGATGGTCGGCTGGTGCGCGATGCGCTGGAACACCGAACGCACGCCGGCGGCCTGCAGGCTGTTGGCCAGGCTGTCGGCGGCCTCGTCCTGGCCGGTGACGCCAATCAGCGAAGCCGGTGCACCCAGGGCGGCAATGTTCAAGGCAACGTTGGCCGCGCCGCCGGGGCGATCCTCGATCTGGTCGACCTTGACCACCGGGACTGGCGCTTCCGGCGAGATACGCGAAGTACCGCCATGCCAGTAGCGGTCGAGCATGACATCGCCGACCACCAGTACCGGGGCTTGATCGAAACGCGGCATGGACAACTTCATGGGCAACCCATATGGAAATAATGAACAGGGGCAGGATATTAGCACAGGGTTGGGAACGGCTTTACGGCCAGATCACCCTGGGAAAATTCCCGTGACAATCGGGGCCGTGATGGCCCCGATCAACGAGGGGTTCAGGTGATATCGGCCTTGGCCGGCTCATCCAGGCCCATGGCATGCAGGCGGGCATAATGGCCATTAGCCGCAAGCAGCTCGGCATGGGTGCCACGTTCGACCAGGCGGCCCTGGTCCATGACCAGGATCTGGTCGGCCTTCTCGATGGTCGACAGACGGTGGGCAATCACCAGCGTGGTACGGCCTTGCATCACATGGTCCAGGGCAGCCTGGATGTGCCGCTCGGACTCGGTATCCAGCGCCGAGGTAGCTTCGTCGAGAATCAGCAGCGGTGCGTTTTTCAGCAGTGCCCGAGCAATGGCCAGGCGCTGGCGCTGGCCGCCGGAGAGCAGGACGCCGTTTTCACCCACTTCGGTATCGAAGCCGTTCGGCAAGCGGTCGACGAATTCCTTGGCATAGGCATCGGCCGCAGCAGCTTCGATGTCGGCGCGCGGTGCACCGGCCAGGTCGCCATAGGCGATGTTGTTGGCCACGGTATCGTTGAACAGGGTGACGTGCTGGGTCACTTGCGAAACATGGCGGCGCAGGTTGCGCAGGCGATAGTTCTCGATTTCCACGCCGTCCAGCAGGATCTGCCCCTGGTCGTGGTGATAGAAGCGCGGGATCAGCGCTGCCAGGGTCGATTTGCCGCTGCCGGAGCGGCCGACCAGGGCAATCATCTGCCCCGGCTCGGCAACGAAGCTGATGTCGCTGAGCACCTCGCGATCGGTGCCCGGGTAGGTGAAGCTCAGGTTGCGCACTTCCAGGCGCCCTTCGACCCGCTCTTTCTCGACGGTGCCGGTATCCACTTCAGGCGCTTCGTCCAGTTGCTCGAAGATGCTCTCGGCACCGGCAAGGCCTTTCTGGATGGTCGAGCTTACCTCGGACAGCTGACGAATCGGCTTGGGCAGAAGGCCAGCAGCGGTGATATAGGCCACCAGATCACCAGCGGTGGACTCACCGCGCAGGAACAGCACCAGGAACATCAGCGCAGCCATGGCGATGTAGATCACCAGCTGCAGCATCGGCGTGTACAACGAACCGGTCTTGGTCATGCGCAACTGCTTGTCGGTGTTGCTCTGGCTGGCCTTGCCGAAACGTTGCTCTTCGTAGGCCTCGCCGCCGAAGCTGCGCACCACGCGGTAGCCCTGGATGGTTTCCGAAGCCACATGAGTGACGTCGCCCATGGCTACCTGGATCTTCTTGCTCTGCTTGCGGAATTTCTTGCTGGCGACACTGACCATCACCGCGATCAACGGCAGGATGGCAATCATCACCAGGGTCAGGTGCCAGTTCATCCACAGCAGGTAGGCAAACAGGAACACCACGGTCAGGCCTTCGCGGATCACTACCTTGATGGCATCGGTGGCCGCACCGGTGACCATGGTCACGTTGAAGGTGATGCGCGAAATCAGGTGCCCGGAGTTGTGGTTGTCAAAGTAGCGGTTGGGCAGGACCAGCAACTTGTTGAACAACTCCACGCGCAGGTCATGCACCAGGCACAAGGAAACCTTGGCCAGGTAGTAGTTGCCGAGGAACGACCCCAGGCCCTGCCACGCGGCAATGAGGATGATCAGCAGCGGTACGGCCTGCAGCAATTGCAGGTCACGCAGGTAGGGGACGTTGGGGAACAACACCGCTTCGGGGTTGCTCAGCCCATCGACGAAATACTTGAGGATGCCGGCCAGCATCGGCTGGGTCGAGGCAAAGATCACGAAACCAACGATGCTCAGCAGGAAAATGCCGACATAGGGTTTCACATAGCTCAGCAGCCGGAAGTAGATCTTCAGGCTGGAGGTGTGTTCCGCCGGTCGCGGTGTTTCGGCCATTATCGAGCTCGCTGTTCAGGTTGAACCGGAAATTTTACCACAGGCGTCATTTTCGGCACGCCCCCATGGCAGCAACATGGCCAGGCCCACGGGCAGCCAGCTGATGAACCATTCGGCACGTGGAGTACCGGTGAGGCTGGCGGCGTCGAACTGCATGGCCAAGGTCGAATAGACCCAGAAGCCGAGCAGGATCTTGCCGAACAGTGTGTCGCGTGCGCGTACGATCTCACCTAGCGTGTACAGCCATACCAAGACCCACAGCAGCATGCCGGGCAGGCCGATTTCCACCGCGATATGGGTGAACATGTTATGGGTGTGGTCGAAGTGCCTGCCCACCGCACTCACGTCGTAGGCTGCCCCCAGGCCGAGGCCGGTCCACGGATGTGCGGCAATCATGTCGATCACGGCATGGAAGATTTCCGGCCGGTAGGACGAGCCGCGCTGGGCGATCAGGTCATATGCCAGGTAGAACGCCAAACCAGTGGCGGTGGCCGCCAGGATCGAAAACACTCGGCTATGCCGGTCACGGAACCACAGCGGGGCCAGGATCACGGTAAGCACCAGAGCCAAGACCGCGCCACGGCTCTGGCTGAGCATGGCGAACGCGCCCAGACAGGCCAGCGCTGCCAGCCACAACAGCTGGAGGCCGCGTTGCCGTGGCGGCAGGTAAAGCAGGAAGAGCACGGCCGAGCCGATGACATAAGCGCCCAGGATCGGGTGCGAGATTTCACCGATGCCTTGCAGGCGGGCCAGCAAAGGCTGGCCCTGCATGCCGTAGAAATGGATCACGGAAACCAGCGCGGCAACGGCCAGCAAGGCGCTGCCGGCCAGCAGCAGCTGGCGAATGCGTGCCTGGCCAAGCTGGGCCAGCAATGGGAACGCCAGCAGGAAGACGAGGATGTAAAGCAGCCGCTTGGTCTCCCGTCCCGGATCTTCTGCTATCGACCATGCCAGGCTCAGCCCGCTCCACGCCAACAGCAACAGCACACTGCCCCACAAAGCTGGTTGTTGCTTCCAGGCTTGCACCAGAACCTGCCTGGCAGACCAGGCCAGGACCAGCGTCGGCAACCACAGGAACAACACCAGGCCTTGCTGATAAATCTTGTTGCTGGGTGCCAGGGCGATAGCCGCCAGGAACCAGACCAGACCCAGGCCCAACCAGGCTCGAGCCCAGCTTTTTTTATACAACATCCTTTCCCCCGATGAATCAAAGACACCATCCATGGTGCTACTGCATTATTTTCGGCATTATTGCCGGTCATTTTGCTCGCCAGACGACAAGGCCCTATTCATGCAATGCTCCCGGCTCCCCCAGGTCGACTTCGATCAGCTGACACAAGGCGCTCAGGTGCTTGAGGCAGACAGCCATGGCGCCAAAGTCTACCTGCTCGCGGATGGTAATTTCCTCAAGGTTTTTCGCCGCAAGCGTCTGATTTCATCTGCACTGCTGCGCCCGTACTCGCAGCGCTTCGTCGACAATGCCGCACGCCTGGCGCAAATGGGCATCCCGACCCTGGAAGTGATCAGCCAGCACAAGCTCGACCTGCCAGGCCGGACTGCGGTGCTGTACCGCCCACTGCCGGGGCGGACCTTGCTGCAGATGTCGCGCGATGAGGGTTTCAGCTGGGATATCTACCTGCCGCGCCTGATCGAGCTGATTCGCCAGCTGCATCGCAGCGGCGTGTACTTCCGTTCCCTGCACCTAGGCAATGTGGTGGTTACCCCCGACCATCAGCTGGGCCTGATCGACGTGGCGGACATGCGTTTCCTGCGCGCGCCCCTGTCGGCGCGCATGATTCGTCGCAACGTGCAGCACATGGTGCGCTACATCGAGCGGGAGAACCTCGGTGACCGATTCCCCGTTGCCGCCTTCGAGGCAGCCCTGCTGGCGCGCTGAAAGTCAACCGCGCAGCAGGCTATGCGAGTCGTTGCAGAACGCCTGCCAGGCCTGCTCAGGGGCCAGCGCGTGGCGCTGCCGGGCGGCCGCTGCTGGGGCATCGCGCGTCGCGCATTGCGCGATCGCCTCGGCCCAGGCGTCTTCATCGGCAATGGGCAGGTAGCAACCCGTATCCTGCAGTTGCTCACGGAATACCTGCAGGTCGCTGCAGACCACCGGCACATCGGCCATGACCGCTTCCTGCACCACCAGCCCCAGGCCTTCGGAACGCGAAGGAACCATGAGCCAGTCGAACGCACGGTACAGTTGCTGCAGATCGTCGCGGTGTCCGCTCAGGTGTACGCGCCCGGCCAGGCCCAGCGCATTGATACGCGCCTGCAGCGCCGCACGCAGCGGGCCTTCACCAATGATCGCCAATTGCAGCCCCGGCTGGCGCGCGCTGGCCTTGGCAAAGGCCTCGACCAGCATCTCGAAGCCTTTGCTCTCCACCAGCCGCCCGACCGCACCCAGCAGCAGACCGCTGGCCGCTGGCAAATCCAGCGCTTGCCTGGCTGCTTCGCGGCTCAACAACGGCTCGACGAAAGCCCGAGGATCCAGGGCCATGCGCAACGTCTGCACGGGCCTGCCCAGGTCGTGTTCAAGCGCTGCGGCGAGCGTCTGCGAAACAGCGGCAATGCTCAGCCGCTCTGCCGGGAACATGCGTAGCAGGTGCACATCACCAGCACTCAGCCGCGTCTTGCCATGGAACAGCACCTTGGCGCGCAAACGCGGAACCTGCTGCAGCAACGGCAACACCAGCCGCGCCACGCCGACGCCGTCGAGCAACACCACTTCTGCCTGGGCCTCGTCCAGCGCCTTGCGCAAGCGCATGCGCAACCATGGACGTAAAAGGCGCCACAAGTGCCGCCCTTTCAGGGCCCGTTGCGGCATGTGCCACTCCCGGGTCGAGCCGAGCCCACAACACAGCCCGCTACCGAGCAGCAGCCAGTTACTGATCCGGGCATCGGCCCCCGCGTGCGACAACACTTGCCGATGTACCTTGTGGATGGACATGTACGGCGTTCCGCCCGCCCACATCATATTGACGATGTTCATGGGTCCGTTCCCGCTCATGTCAGGTGGGACAGCGACTTCATTGAACAAATAGGGTGATTCCCATGCCGATCACGGCGCCTGCCACCAACGTCAATGCCAACTTGATCCGATCCCGCTTACGACGTTTGGCCTTGCGCTCCACTTCGATGGGCAAGGTCACGTGGTTACCAAAGCCGGTGTGCAATACTGCATCACCCTCCAGGGTGACCGCTGTAAGATTTAACTCAGCATAGCGTCGGGAAAGAGCCTTTTCTCCAGAATAGGCGGCAAATGGCGCGCAGCGCTGGTAGTCGGCGAGCCGGCGCAGCCCAGGGTTGAGCGAAAAGGCCTGCCACTCGGCCTTGTCGGACAGCAGCGGATAACAAGGCACACCGGCGATCACCTGACGATCGCCGAGGTGGATATAGGGGCTGTGGATGGCCAAGTCATGGGCATGGCTGCGCAGCCACACCTGCAACAGGTCGGGGCTGGCCTGCAGAATGGCCCGCGAGTCTTCGACGAAGCCCTGGCGGTAGAAATGCCAGTCATCCTCGCAGTGGAAGATGTACGGCGTCCTGACGTGGCTGTAGGCCAGGTCGATGGACGGCAACTGGCCGAGCTTGGGCCGGTTGACGAACACCTTGCAGTGCGGCTTCCAGTGCTCCGGCACAGCGGCGTGCACGGCATCGTCACCGGAATCCTCGGTGATAAATACCTCACGAATGGGCGCGGTGTTGTAGCGATCGAAACTCTCAAGGGTATCTTTGAGCAGATCGAACCGCCCACAGCTGGTCACGACGAGCGTGACATCACTCTCATTTGAAAAGCGCACCGGACTCCCTCCGCCTTGCGACTATCGACTTTCAACACCCGCTCCGTACGGGCGAAAGTTCTTGTGTTAGATGCCCAGCTTCAGGCGCAGCCGCTGCCATGCAGACAACGGCGGGTGGGGCCTGAGCGCCGGGCGCATGTGGTCGACGATGCTACGTCCAACGGCCCCGAAACTGAAACGGGAAACCGCCAGATGGCGACCATTTTCTGCAATCTGGCGGGCCAGTGCAGGGTCCGCACGCAAGGAACGGAGTTTTTCCTGAAGGGTCGGGATGCTGTCATAAAACACCACGTTGTGCATGTCCTGCAGGCCCAGCGCGCGGTTTTCTTCCTCGCCCTGGTCATATGCCAGCAACACACAGCCGCAGGCCATGGCTTCGAAGTTCTTGATCATGTATTCGCCCATGCCGACATCGGCACTGACGAAGAAGCGGATCCGATTGAGCGTGTTGCAGTAATCCTCGCCCGATTTGGTACGGGTCACCACCAGGTTCTCGACCCGGCCCAGCTCGTCCAGTAGCGCCTTGCGGCCGCTGTAGGCGACGCTGTTGGTGCTGCCGACAAACGCCAGCTCGATGTCACGTTCGCGCCCCTGGTCACTGAGCAACTGCTCGTCGTAGCCCTTGGGTACGAACACGGCATCGAACCCTTCCTGGCGCAGGCGCTCGCTGACCATGTAGCCGGAGCTGATCACCCGCGCCCATGGCAGCTGGCGATAATGCGCACTGAACTTGCCGGTGTACTTGCACGGGATGTAGTTCTGGTAGGCATCATGCTCGAGAATGACCAGGTTCGGCACCGTGCGGATGAACGCCACCTGGCGAATCTCCTGCTTGAAGCGCAGGAAGAACACGATGCGGTCATAGCGCTCGACCTGCACTTCCCGCTTGAAATAGCGACGCAGGTTGCGCTGGTCTTCGCTGGTCAGCCAGCGCAGGTCACACTCGCAGTTGGCCGCGACGCCATCGTACAGGCGGTCGAGAATGGCCCGCTGTTCCTTCTGCACCAGAAATAGGACTTTCATTGCTTTCCTTGGGCGCTCTGCGCCATCGCGGTCAACCATGGGGGCTACAGCTCGCGCCGCCAGAACAGTTCATGTCGGCGCACGGCCTTGCGGAAGAACTCGTTCTCGCCGTACGGCGATGGCCTCCGCCCGGCCAGCCAACGCTGCAACCAGCGGCGTACCCGGCGCTTGAACGGCGCGGGCGGCTGCAGGTCGTGCATCATACCCAGGGCCATGGCCTTGTCGCGCTGGGTCGCCAGGTCGAGCACCAGGCTGCAGGGCGCCCAGGCCTGATCAGCGCTCATCTGCGGTGGCAGGGCTACACCATCGCCACTGGCGCCCATCGGCCAGCGGTCGTTGTCATGCAGGTGGTTGGCATAGCAGAGCAAGGTTTGCGGCTGCCAGGCCAGGCCTTGCAAGGCTTCCAGAACTGCGGCCTGGGCGCAGATGTGGTCGGGGTGCGGGTCGAGCTGCGGGTGCGGCATCACCAGCACTTGCGGCCTGGCCATTTCCAGCAAGGCCCGCAGGTCGGCAAGCAGGTTGTGCCAGGTCGGCGCGCCATCGCCATCGGCCGGCAGCGGGAACGGGTTGAACTGGCGGAACAGGCGGACATCGGCGAGGCCGGCCTCACGGGAAGCGGCCGGCTGGTCTGGCGCGGCCTGCATGGCGGGCAGTTGCAGGCAGAAATAGCCCAGTTGCACGCAGCGCGATTCCGGGACCCCGGCCCAGCGTGGCACGGCGATGCTGTCCCAGGCCCGCAGGCGGCCTTTCAAGCGTGCAGCCTCGGCCTTGGCCAGGCCCATCTGCTGGTAGTGCTCAGCCTCGATTTCACCGGCGGTCAGGGTCACCACCCAGGTTTCGTCAGCCTGGCTGTAGAGACCATAAGCGGCCAGCTCGGCGTCATCGGCATGCGGCGCAATCACCATGACCCGACGCCGTTGCAATTCGACCGGCGGGGTTATCCACAGGCGCGGCTGGCCTTGCAACCGGCAATGACGGCCACGCAGGCGCAACGCACCGGCTTGCAGGGGCGCGGCCAGGCCGCTCAGGTTGAGAAAGCGCAGGCCATCGACACCGCGCTCGAAGGTTTGCCGGTCGTCCTGCCCGGTAGCCAGCAGTTCAACCCGCGGATCGAAGAAGCGCCCCAGCCAGGTGCTTTTCACGCGCAATTCAAGGACCAGGGTTTCGTTGCCCTGCAGCGCGCAATCGGCCTTGAGCAGGCCAGCGTCCAGCCTGGCGGCAACCGGCCGGGCCTGGTCGCCGAAGTCGTAGGCGTAGTCCTCGCTGGGCGCGTAGAACAGATGGTCGGCAAACCAGGCTTCGTGGCCTGCCCACAACAGCGGCAATAGCAGCAGCGGCAGCCACCACCAGGTGCATAGCCCCAGGGCAACCAGCGCGACCAGGCCCACCAGCAGGCCCAGGCGCTTGTTGCGCCGATGGCGCTTGAGCAACTGCTGCTTGCGGCTCACGCCTGATACACCGGCACGGGGTTGCACCAGCGGTCCTTGTACTCGCGGTCGGCACGGCCGAACGAGAACCGCAGCGGTTTGTTGCGCGCCCGGGCGTCCTCCCAGGCAGCCTGGGTGTTGAGGAAGCTCAACACGCTACCGGGGCTGAAGGCCTTGGTTTCCGGGTCGACACCGCCATTGATGTACTCGACGCTGATCCACTCGGGCGCTTCGACGCGGTACACCAGCTGGATTGCAATCGGCTTGCCGTCCAGCAGCAACACCGAACCGATCAGCAATTCGCGCAGGCGCTCCAGCACATCGGCCATGCGCTCGGCCCCGGTGGCCGGGAAACCCCAGCGACGCTGGAACAGGTCGCAGTACATGCTGGCAATCTCCTGCGCGCTGAAGTCGCCGATCGGACGCACCACGCCGCCCGCCTCTTCCAGCAGGCGCAGCTCGCGGCGCTGGTTGTAGCGGAACTTCTTCGACAAGTCTTCCGGCGCACGCGCCATGGCCAGCTGTTCCTTCTGCGCCTTGAGGCCAGTGAAGCGGCCCTGGTTCAGTTCGGACAGGTAACGCGCCGTATGACGCAACGGCGCGGCGGCATCGGCCGCCGCCGGCAGGATGATTTCGGCATTGCCCAGGTCGAACAGGGCTTTCTTGCCGCTGCGCTTGAGCACCTCCTTGGACAGCGCCAGGTGGTGCCCCCAGGCCGGGATGGCGGCCTTCAGCACGCCAGCCTGGTGCCATCCCAGGTAACGCACCGGGAGCTGCGCCAGGTCGGCCAGTTGTTCGACCACCAGTGGATGGGTAGCGACGCTGCCGCCAAAGCGGGCCCATGCCTCGGCGTAGGCCTTGGCGTCGATGGCTTGCCAACCGCGTTCGCGGAAGGCCTGGATACGGTTGAGCATCAAGCCTTCCCTACCAGAGAGCGGACTTGCGGCAGCTGCCAGAAGGCTTCGCGCACCGCCTGGTCGGAGAAGCGCTCACGCAGGCGCTGCAGCATGTGCGCGGCACAGGCCTGGCGCTGCGGCTCATCAAGCACGGCCATGTGCTTCAGGCCTTGGGCCAGCTGGTCGGCATCACCCAGCGGGAACAGCACGCCAACCCCCTCGACCACTTCGCGCGCACCGCCACAGGCCGTAGCCAGCACGGGAACTCCGGCGACCATCGCCTCGAGCAGGACCATGCCGAACGGCTCATGGTCGGAACTGAGGGCAAACACGTCGAACGCCTGGAAATAACGGCGTGCGTCCGGCACCTGGCCAAGGAAGTCCACTTGCCCGGCAATGCCCAGTTCGGCGGCCAGTGCCTTGAGCCTGGCCTCCAGGCGGCCCTTGCCGAGGATCGCCAGACGCGCACCGGCCGGCAGCCCCGGCAGTGCTTCGGCAAAACCACGCAACAAGGTGGCCTGGTCTTTGTCCGGGTGCAGGCGCCCGACATTGCCGACAATCCATGCCTGCGCATCCAGGCCCAGGGCCTGACGGGCTTCGGCGCGTGGCACCAGGGCCGCTTGCAGGGCTTCGATGTCGATGCGGTTGTACAGGGTCTGGATACGTTCGGCTGGCCACTTCGGCAGGCAGTTGCGCATCTCGTCCCGCACCGCGTCGGATACCCCGAGCAGGCTCAGGCGCCGGCTGAACAGGTTGGCGAACAGGCGGCGGCCCTTGCGCTGATAGTCGCCAAAGGCATGATGCACGCCGATCACCGGCAAGCCGGTACCCAGCAGCGCAACGTAGATTGGCTTGAAGCGATGGGCAATGCAGAAGGCGAAATTGCGCTCGGCGGCAATCCGCCGCAATGCGCGGATGGCGCCGAGCTTCAGGCCGCGCACGGCCTTGGAGCTGAACTCCAGGAACAATACCTCGTCCGAGGCGCAGCCGGCCGCCACTTGCGGGTCGGCAGCACCGGTGAGGAACACCGTTGTCACCTGGTAGCCATGCCCCTGGAACAGGCTGGCATACTGACGGGCGCAGTCCAGGAACGGCCCGTCATAGCCATGGCAGAACTGCAGGATGCGCGGTTCAGAGCGGCTGGTCATACAGGGCTGCGCCGTCCTTCACCACCAGGATGTCCTCCATGATGAGGTACTGCAGATCCGAGCCGAAGAACATGTTCAAGGCATCGGTCGGCGAGCAGATCATCGGTTCACCACGGCGGTTCAGCGAGGTGTTGAGCGACACGCCATTGCCGGTCAGGTCCTCCAGCGCCTTCATCATGTCGTAGTAGCGCGGGTTGTATTCGCGCTTGAGCACCTGGGCCCGCGACGTGCCATCCTCGTGGACCACTTCTGGCACGCGGGTCTTCCACTCTTCAGCCACTTCGAAGGTGAAGGTCATGAACGGCGCCGGGTGGTCGACCTTGATCATCTGCGGGGCGACGGTGTCGAGCATCGACGGGCAGAAAGGTCTCCAGCGCTCACGGAACTTGATCTGCTCGTTGATGCGGTCGGCCACGCCCGGCACGCTCGGGCAACCGATGATCGAGCGGCCACCCAGGGCACGCGGGCCGAACTCCATGCGGCCCTGGAACCAGGCCACCGGGTTGCCATCGACCATGATCCGGGCGATGCGCTGCGGCATGTCGTCGAGCTTGCGCCACTTCGGCGCGTTCGGGTGGCGGGCACAGGCGGCGATCACGTCTTCGTTGGAGTACGACGGGCCGAGGTAGACGTGCTCCATCTTCTCGACCGGCACGCCACGGGCATGGGACACGTAGGCGGCAGCGCCCACGGCGGTACCGGCGTCACCGGAGGCCGGCTGCACGAACAGTTCCTTCACATCGGAACGGGCGATGATCTTCTGGTTGAGCTTGACGTTCAGCGCGCAGCCGCCAGCGAAGGCCAGCTTGCCGGTTTCACGCAGGGTGTCGCCCAGGTAATGGTCGATCATCTGCAGGGCGATCTTCTCGAACAGCGCCTGCATGCTGGCTGCGTAATGGATGTACGGCTCATCGGCGATGTCGCCTTCGCGCTTGGGGCCCAGCCATTCGATCAGCTTCGGCGAGAAGTAGAAGCCCTTGCCCTTCTCTTTATAGCGGCGCAGGCCGATCACGTTGGCGTATTCGGTGTTGATCACCAGCTCGCCGTTTTCGAAGCTGGCCAGGCGCGAGAAGTCGTATTTGCTGGCGTCGCCATACGGCGCCATGCCCATGACCTTGAACTCGCCGTCGAGCATCTCGAAACCGAGGAACTCGGTGATTGCGCCGTACAGGCCACCGAGCGAGTCCGGGTCGAAGAATTCCTTGATCTTGTGGATCTTGCCGTTTTCGCCATAGCCAAAGAAGGTGGTGGCATATTCGCCTTTACCGTCGATGCCGAGAATCGCGGTCTTTTCCTTGAAGCCCGAGCAGTGGTAGGCGCTGGAGGCGTGGGCCAGGTGGTGCTCGACCGGCTCGATCTTGACCTTTTTCGGGTCGAAGCCCAGCTGCTCCAGGCACCAGACGATCTTCTTGCGGTAGCGCTTGTAGCGGCGGTTGCCCATGAGGATGGCGTCGAGGGCACGATCCGGGGCGTACCAGTAACGCTTGGCGTAGTGCCAGCGTGCCTTGCCGAACAGGCTGATCGGGGCGAACGGAATAGCTACCACGTCGACATCGGATGGCTTGATGCCGGCCTGCTCCAGGCAGAACTTCGCCGACTCGTAGGGCATGCGGTTCTTCGCATGCTTGTCACGCACGAAGCGCTCTTCTTCGGCGGCGGCAACCAGCTTGCCGTCTATGTACAGGGCCGCGGAAGGGTCATGGCTAAGGGCGCCGGACAGGCCAAGAATCGTCAATGCCAAGGGATCAGCCTCTTCATTCGGTAGAAATGCGCCAGCGGCCCATCGGGCGGGTGGCGGCTAAAGGGCGGGATTATAACGCAAACATCACGAACTGCGCGTCGTTGTAGGAGCGGCCCTGTGTCGCGAACGGGCCGCAACGCGGCCCCAGGGTTTCAGCTTCGCAGCAGAAATTGCCGGGGACGCGTTGCGGCCGTTCGCGACACGAGGCCGCTCCTACAGGGGACCGCAGGGCTGATTATTCGGCGATCAGCCAGTCCATGCGGTAGCTGCCGGCGGTCTGCGCCAGCTCCCTGGCCAGCCAGGGCAGCAGCTCCTTCAGTTCGTCCTCCAGCCCCCACGGCGGATTGGCAATGGCCAGGCCCGAACCATTCAGGCCCTGCGGGCTGTCCTGGTGGTGCACGTACAGCTCGACACGCAGCAGCTTCGGTGCGCCGGTGCTGGTCAGGTCCTGGTAGAAACGGGTCAGCGAGCGCTGGTCCTTGATCGGATACCAGATGGCCGCAACCGTCTGGCGCATGCGGCTGATCGCTTCTTTCATCGCCGTGGTGCAGCGCTTCAATTCATCAGCCTGCTCGAACGGCGGGTCGATCAGCATGATCGCGCGCTTTTCCTGCACCGGCAGCAGGGCTCGCGGCACATGCCAGCCTTCGCCCAGGTGCACGACCACGCGCGGGTCCTTCTTCATGTTCTCCTTGAGCAGCGGCCCGTCTTCGGGGTGCTTCTCGTTGAGCAGGGCGCGGTCCTGCTGGCGCATCAGCCGGCGGGCCAGCTCGGGCGAACCGGGGTAATAGCGCAACTCGCCATCAGCGTTCAGGCGCTTGATGATGCGCAGGTAGTCAGCGGCCATGGCCGGCAGGTCGTCGCGGTTCCACAGGCGGGCCACCCCTTCCAGGTATTCGCCGGTGCGGGTTGCCTGGTCGCCTTGCAGGTCGTACAAGCCGAGCCCTGCGTGGGTATCGATGTAGGCGAACGGCTGCTCCTTGCGCGACATCAGGGCGATGAGGCGGGTCAGCACGATGTGCTTGAGGACGTCGGCGTGGTTGCCGGCGTGGAAGGCGTGACGATAATTCATGGCAACTCCTGCGGGGGTGGCAAGTTTACCTTGCCTTGCGGGCGGAGTCAGGCCTGGCTGTCGATCGGCGGCGGCATCTTCGCGGGCTCGCCCGCTCCCACAGGGCCTGCACAGATCTCAAATCCTGTGCAGCACCAGTGGGAGCGGGCAAGCCCGCGAAGCAGGCGCCGCCGATTCAGCGGGTGTTACTTGTCAGCGTGGTATGCCGCATCAGCCGTCTCGAAGCGCTGCACCATCGCTTTCGACGGGCTGCCCAGCTTGCTCACCACGACGATGGCGATGCTGGCGAACAGGAAGCCCGGGATGATTTCGTACAGCCCGAGGGTGTCGAAGTTCTTCCACAGGATCACGGTCAGCGCACCGACCACGATACCGGCCAGGGCGCCGTTACGGGTCATGCCTTTCCACAGTACCGAAATCAGCACCACCGGACCGAATGCGGCACCGAAACCGGCCCAGGCGTACGCCACCAGGCCCAGCACACGGTTTTCCGGGTTGGCGGCCATGGCGATGGCGATCAGGGCCACGGCCAGGACCATCAGCCGACCGACCCACACCAGCTCGACCTGCGAAGCGTTCTTGCGCAGGAAGGCCTTGTAGAAGTCCTCGGTCAGGGCGCTGGAGCACACCAGCAACTGGCAGCTCAAGGTACTCATCACCGCTGCCAGGATGGCCGACAGCAGCACACCGGCGATCCACGGATTGAACAGGATCTTGGCCAACTCGATGAACACACGCTCGTGGTTCTCGGTGACCGGGCCAGCCAGATCAGGATGAGCCGAGAAATAGGCGATACCGAAGAAGCCCACGGCGCAGGTGCCGGCCAGGCACAGGATCATCCAGGTCATGGAGATACGGCGGGCGTTGGCAATCGATTTCACCGAGTCGGCGGCCATGAAGCGCGCCAGGATGTGCGGCTGACCGAAGTAGCCCAGGCCCCAACCCATCAGCGAAATGATGCCGATGAAGGTCGCGCCCTTGAACATGTCGAAGTGAGCCGGGTTCACCACCTCGATAGCGGCGAAGGTCTGATCGAAGCCGCCGGTGGAGATCAGCACGATCACCGGGGTGAGGATCAGCGCGAAGATCATCAGCGATGCCTGCACGGTATCGGTCCAGCTCACCGCCAGGAAGCCACCAATGAAGGTGTAGGCAATGGTCGCCGCCGCACCGGCCCACAGCGCGGTTTCGTACGGCATGCCGAAGGTGCTCTCGAACAGACGGGCACCGGCGACGATGCCGGAAGCGCAGTAGATGGTGAAGAACACCAGAATCACGATGGCCGAAATGATGCGCAGCAGGCCGCTATGGTCTTCGAAACGGCTGGAGAAGTAGTCCGGCAGGGTCAGCGCATCGCCGTTGTGCTCGGTCTGAACGCGCAGACGGCCGGCAACGAACAGCCAGTTGAGGTAGGCGCCGACGGTCAGGCCGATGGCAATCCAGGCTTCGGACAGGCCAGAGAAATAGATGGCGCCCGGCAGGCCCATCAGCAGCCAGCCGCTCATGTCGGAAGCACCGGCGGAAAGCGCGGTAACCACGCTGCCCAGGCTGCGACCGCCAAGGATGTAGTCGGAAAGGTTCTTGGTGGAGCGATAGGCCGCGAAGCCGATCAGCACCATTGCCGCGATGTAGATCACGAACGTGATCGTTAGTGGGTTGCCCATATGTGTGCCCTGGCGTTTGTTTTTATCTCATGCGCAACCGCAGCCATGGCGGTTGCACCCAGGCGGCGAATGCTATGCAACAACGCGAAGCGGGTGCAACCATTTTTCACCGGCAAGTTGCACCTGCCCGCGCATTTTCCGATAAAGCCGATTTTTTGCTCCTTTCTGGAGCAATCGGGCCGGTTTTCAGAATAAAGCGCACCGAAAACACGCCTTTTATACTTCCACGATCAGCCAGCTGACGAGTTGCACCTTTTTCATCAAAAATTAGGGTTGCACCTGGTTGCACCCAAATTGTCCTACAGCTACTCTTGGCGCCAGCTTAGGCCACAGCCGTGGCAATAACGAGGATAAGAAATGGCGACGACCACCCTTGGGGTCAAACTCGATGACCCGACCCGTGAGCGACTCAAGGCAGCTGCGCAGTCCATCGACCGCACGCCGCACTGGTTGATCAAGCAAGCGATCTTCAACTACCTGGAGAAGCTCGAGGGTGGTGCCACCCTGACCGAACTCAACGGTCACGCCAGCAACCTCGCCGACGACGCTGGCGAAATCCAGCCCGACCACAGCCACCAGTGCTTCCTCGAGTTCGCCGAGAGCATCCTGCCGCAGTCGGTGCTGCGCTCGGCGATTACCGCCGCCTACCGCCGTCCCGAACAGGAAGTGGTGCCGATGCTGCTGGAGCAGGCTCGCCTGAGTGCTCCGCTGGCCGAAGCGACCAACAAGATGGCCGCCGGCCTTGCGGAAAAACTGCGTAACCAGAAGAGCGCCGGTGGCCGTGCCGGTATCGTCCAGGGCCTGTTGCAGGAGTTCTCGCTGTCGTCCCAGGAAGGCGTGGCACTGATGTGCCTGGCCGAAGCCCTGCTGCGCATCCCCGACAAGGGCACCCGTGACGCACTGATCCGCGACAAGATCAGCACCGGCAACTGGCAGCCACACCTGGGCAACAGCCCCTCGCTATTCGTCAACGCCGCCACCTGGGGCCTGCTGCTGACCGGCAAGCTGGTGTCCACCCACAACGAATCCGGCCTCACTGCCTCGCTCACCCGCATTATCGGCAAGAGCGGCGAGCCGATGATCCGCAAGGGCGTCGACATGGCCATGCGCCTGATGGGCGAGCAGTTCGTCACGGGCGAAACCATTGCCGAAGCCCTGGCCAATGCCAGCCGCTTCGAGTCCAAGGGCTTCCGCTATTCCTACGACATGCTTGGCGAAGCCGCACTGACCGAGCACGACGCACAGAAGTACCTGGCGTCCTATGAGCAGGCCATCCACTCGATCGGCAAGGCCTCCCATGGCCGTGGCATCTATGAAGGCCCGGGCATCTCGATCAAGCTGTCGGCGCTGCACCCGCGCTACAGCCGCGCCCAGTACGAGCGGGTGATGGAAGAGCTGTACCCGCGCCTGCTGTCGCTGACCCTGCTGGCCAAGCAGTACGACATCGGCCTGAACATCGACGCCGAGGAAGCCGACCGCCTGGAGCTGTCGCTCGACCTGCTCGAGCGCCTGTGCTTCGAGCCTTCGCTGGCCGGCTGGAACGGTATCGGCTTCGTCATCCAGGCCTACCAGAAGCGCTGCCCTTATGTGATCGACTATGTCATCGACCTGGCCAAGCGCAGCCGCCACCGCCTGATGATCCGCCTGGTGAAAGGCGCCTACTGGGACAGCGAGATCAAGCGCGCCCAGGTCGAAGGCCTGGAAGGCTACCCGGTCTACACCCGCAAGGTGTACACCGACGTGTCCTACGTCGCCTGCGCCCGCAAGCTGCTGGCCGTGCCTGAAGCCATCTACCCGCAGTTCGCCACCCACAATGCCCACACCCTGTCGGCCATCTATCATATTGCCGGGCAGAACTACTACCCGGGCCAGTACGAGTTCCAGTGCCTGCACGGCATGGGCGAGCCGCTGTACGAGCAAGTGGTCGGCAAGATTTCCGAAGGCAAGCTGAACCGCCCATGCCGCGTCTATGCACCGGTCGGCACCCACGAAACGCTGCTGGCCTACCTGGTACGTCGCCTGCTGGAGAACGGCGCCAACACCTCGTTCGTCAACCGCATCGCCGACCATTCCATCTCCATCCAGGAGCTGGTCGCCGACCCGGTCGCCAGCATCGAGCGCATGGGCACCCAGGAAGGCAGCATCGGCCTGCCGCACCCGCGCATCCCGCTGCCGCGTGAGCTGTATGGCAGCGAGCGGGCCAACTCGGCCGGCATCGACATGGCCAACGAACACCGCCTGGCATCGCTGTCGTGCGCCATGCTGGCCACCGCCCACAACGACTGGAAAGCCGCCCCGCTGCTGGCCTGCGCCGCCAGTGAAAGCGCTGCTGTCGCCGTGCTGAACCCGGCGGACCACCGCGACGTGGTTGGCCATGTGCAGGAAGCCACTGTCGCCGACGTCGACAACGCCATCCAGTGCGCCCTGAATGCCGCACCGATCTGGCAGGCCACCCCGCCGGCCGAACGTGCTGCCATCCTGGAACGCACCGCCGACCTGATGGAGGCCGAGATCCAGCCGCTGATGGGCCTGCTCATCCGCGAAGCCGGCAAGACCTTCGCCAACGCCATCGCCGAAGTGCGTGAAGCGGTAGACTTCCTGCGCTACTACGCGGTGCAGGCACGCAACGACTTCAGCAACGACGCCCACCGCCCACTGGGCCCGGTCGTGTGCATCAGCCCGTGGAACTTCCCGCTGGCGATCTTCACCGGCCAGGTGGCCGCGGCCCTCGCCGCCGGCAACCCGGTGCTGGCCAAGCCGGCCGAGCAGACCCCGCTGATTGCCGCCCAGGCCGTGCGCCTGCTGCTGGAAGCCGGGATTCCGGAAGGCGTGCTGCAACTGCTGCCAGGCCGTGGCGAAACCGTCGGCGCCGGCCTGGTCGGTGACGAGCGCGTCAAGGGCGTGATGTTCACCGGCTCCACCGAAGTCGCCCGCCTGCTGCAGCGCAACGTCGCCGGCCGCCTGGATAACCAGGGCCGCCCGATCCCGCTGATCGCTGAAACCGGTGGCCAGAACGCGATGATCGTCGATTCCTCGGCACTGACCGAGCAGGTGGTGATCGACGTGGTGTCTTCGGCCTTCGACAGCGCCGGCCAGCGTTGCTCGGCACTGCGCGTGCTGTGCCTGCAGGAAGACTCCGCCGACCGCGTGATCGAGATGCTCAAGGGCGCCATGGCCGAAAGCCGCCTGGGTAGCCCGGACCGCCTGGCCGTGGACATCGGCCCGGTGATCGACGCCGAAGCCAAGGCCGGCATCGAGAAGCACATCCAGGGCATGCGCGAGAAAGGCCGCCCGGTCTACCAGGTGGCGATTGCCGATGCCGCCGAGATCAAGCGCGGTACCTTCGTCATGCCGACCCTGATCGAACTGGAAAGCTTCGATGAACTGAAGCGCGAAATCTTCGGCCCGGTGCTGCATGTGGTGCGCTACAACCGCCGCAACCTCGACCAGCTGATCGAGCAGATCAACAATTCCGGTTACGGCCTGACCCTCGGCGTGCACACTCGCATCGACGAGACCATCGCCAAGGTGGTGGAAACCGCCAATGCTGGCAACATGTACGTCAACCGCAACATCGTCGGTGCAGTGGTCGGTGTACAGCCGTTCGGTGGTGAAGGCCTGTCCGGTACCGGCCCGAAAGCCGGCGGCCCGCTGTACCTGTACCGCCTGCTGTCGACCCGCCCGGCGGACGCGATTGGCCGCCACTTCCAGCAGCAGGACGGCGAAGGCAAGCCGGACCGCACCCTGCACGAGCAGCTGATCAAGCCGTTGCACGGCCTGAAAGCCTGGGCCGAGAGCAACCAGCATGCCGACCTGGCCGCGCTGTGCAGCCAGTTTGCCAGCCAGTCGCAGAGCGGCATTGCCCGCCTGCTGCCAGGCCCGACCGGCGAGCGCAACAGCTACACCATACTGCCGCGCGAGCACGTGCTGTGCCTGGCTGACAACGAAGCCGACCTGCTGGCGCAGTTCGCCGCAGTGCTGGCTGTGGGTAGCTCGGCGGTGTGGGTAGACGGTGAACCTGGCAAGGCCCTGCGCGCTCGCCTGCCGAAAGAGCTGCAGGCCAAGGTCAAGCTGGTGGCGGACTGGAGCAAGGACGAAGTGGCGTTCGACGCCGTGATCCACCATGGCGATTCGGACCAGCTGCGCGGCGTGTGCCAGCAGGTGGCCAAGCGTGCCGGGGCGATCGTCGGTGTGCACGGGCTGTCCAGCGGCGATCATCAGATTGCGCTGGAGCGCCTGGTGATCGAGCGGGCGGTGAGTGTGAACACTGCGGCGGCGGGTGGTAACGCCAGCCTGATGACCATTGGTTGATGGCTGAGGGTTGTTGAAGAGAAAGGAGAGCTTCGGCTCTCCTTTTTTTATGGGCGCTTGTCCTTGAGTTGAAAATCAGGCTTTCTTCCTGTCCAACTCAGCATCATCCATGAGGGCTTTGTCCATCACATCGCCAGAGCCACCAGAGACACCAGCTTTTGCCTCCCTCCGAAAGCAGCATCAGCCCAAGCCACACCGAATAACCCATATTGGAAACCAGCATCGGCCAAACCAGCATCGTGGATATCGAAGGAACGAAAAAAAAGATACGAAAGGGGATCTGCACCATCGCCAGGTAGACAGCCACCCGACAACGCAGAAGAAACAACACGCAAGTCACGATCAAGGAGAGCTGCAGAGCCAGGCCCAGCCAGACTATGAACTCCAGCCCTCCTCCCCAGTTCTGCATGTTGTGCAATCCATCGTTGAAATCCGTCCAGAAGGGTATTGCGCCTCGCGCCATGCTGCGAAGGACGTAAAGAAAGAGGTAGAACGCATCCATGCCTCCCCAGAACAGGAAAGCGGTTCTACACATGCTCAAGCTCGAGCTCTCCAATGTCACCTCCAGTTTTCGCAGAAGTACCGCTTTCTGTAGGAGCGATCTCGCGTCGCGAAACGGCCGCCACGCGGCCCCCAGCAATTTCGGCAGTGGAACTGAAACCTGGGGCCGCCCCTACGCGCAGCAGAGAAATCCGCTCAAACCATGGATGAAAGTGCGATCAAAGCAAACAGCTGTGCTGTTGCAAGCGAGATAAACAGTAACATCCATAGCCAATTGGCCAGCGTGAAACGGCTGTTGGCCAACCCTTCTTTGTCACCCGCACTAAAGTTGGTGCCTTTTTGCATGGGTACCAGAACGATCAGCCAGGCAGCATGAGACAACAGCCCCGCAAAATAGGCTTCCCACAGCCGGTCCTCCAGAACAATGCTGGTGACCACCCAAACAACGCACATACCGTAATAGCCCAGCGTGAGCGCCAGGATGGACCATGAATAGCTTCTACCTGAGTCGCGAATATGGTCATTCACTCTTCTCAGTAGTGGATAGATGAAAAACAGCGCAAAAACGCTTCGCCAGAACGGGCTGACCTTCTCACCGGTTGTGGCTCCATACAGCTTCCAGCTTTGATAGAAGCAATACAGCCAGTAGAAGCCCATGGTGAAGAAGGTCATTACGCCAAACTTCATAGGCGAAACTACGAAGAAGGGCAGCTGATCGCGTTGGGCATCTGTCAAGTCGTTACTGAGGACATCATTCATCTGAAACGTCGCCTTGTGAAAACCAAAGAGCACATTCAAGGCCAAACGCCACTTGATCCGCGATAGTCCAAATCCACTCCGACTTGTGGGAAACGTCTCGGTTTTTTCTGTGCCTGTTCGGCTTTTCTCGTGCCTCCCACTGGTAATGCGCAGTTCCCCGCATCAACACAATCCTGTGGTCTCACGCCAAAGGGCCCACGCAGGGACCCCAGCTTTCTAAACCCATATCACCCAAACCTATTAACCTCCCCCCACCCCTCCCTATCCGCCTAGACTCGCAACATCCCGCATCAGGACCGCGACCATGCCCGAGACCCTGCTCAGCCCCCGCAACCTGGCCTTCGAACTCTACGAAGTACTCGACGCCGAAGCCTTGACCCAGCGCCCGCGCTTTGCCGAGCACAGCCGCGAAACCTTCGATGCGGCGCTCAGCACCGCCCGCACCATCGCCGAAAGGTTCTTCGCCCCGCACAACCGCAAGGCCGATGAAAACGAGCCGCGCTACGTCGACGGCCGCGCCGAACTGATCGCGGAAGTGAAACCCGCCATCGACGCCTTCCTCGAAGCCGGCTTCCTCAATGCCAACCGCGACTTCGAGGTCGGCGGCATGCAGTTGCCCAGCCTGGTCTCGCAGGCCTGCTTCGCCCACTTCCAGGCGGCCAACGCCGGCACCACGGCCTACCCGTTCCTGACCATGGGCGCAGCCAACCTGATCGAGAGCTTCGGCAGCGAAGAACAGAAGCGCCTGTTCCTGCAGCCGATGATCGAAGGCCGCTACTTCGGCACCATGGCCCTGACCGAACCCCATGCAGGCTCTTCGCTTGCCGATATCCGCACCCGTGCGGAGCCTGCCGGTGACGGCAGCTACCGGCTCAAGGGCAACAAGATCTTCATTTCCGGCGGCGACCACGAACTGTCGGAAAACATCGTGCACATGGTGCTGGCCAAGCTGCCGGACGCCCCGCCCGGGGTGAAAGGTATCTCGCTGTTCATCGTGCCGAAGTACCTGGTCAACCCCGACGGCAGCCGCGGCCCGCGCAACGACGTGCTGCTGGCCGGGCTGTTCCACAAGATGGGCTGGCGTGGCACCACGTCCACCGCGCTGAACTTCGGCGACAACGGCCAGTGCGTCGGCTACCTGGTCGGCCAGCCACACCAGGGCCTGGCCTGCATGTTCCAGATGATGAACGAAGCCCGCATTGGCGTTGGCATGGGCGCAGTGATGCTCGGCTACGCCGGTTACCTGTACTCGCTGGACTATGCCCGCCAGCGGCCGCAGGGCCGGCTACCGGACAACAAGGACCCGCACAGCCCGGCGGTGCCGATTGTCGAGCACACGGATGTGAAACGCATGCTGCTGGCCCAGAAAGCCTATGTGGAAGGCGCGTTCGACCTGGGCCTGTACGCAGCGCGCCTGTTCGACGACACCCACACCGCCGCCGATGAAAGCGCCCGTAGACAGGCGCAAGACCTGCTCGACCTGCTGACCCCGATCGTCAAATCCTGGCCTTCGACGTTCTGCCTCAAGGCCAACGAACTGGCGATCCAGATTCTTGGCGGCCATGGCTACACCCGTGAATATCCCGTCGAGCAGTACTATCGCGACAACCGCCTGAACCCGATCCACGAGGGCACCGAGGGCATCCAGTCGCTCGACCTGCTCGGTCGCAAGCTGGCGCAGAACAATGGCGCAGGTCTCAAGCAGCTGATCCGCCTGATAGCCGCCACCGGCGAGCGCGCCAGCCACCACCCCAGCCTCGACCCGCTGCGCCAGCCGCTGGAACAACTGGTCAACCGCCTGCAAGCCGTCACCCTGGCCCTGCTTGGCGACCTGGCCCAGGGCAAAGTCGCCGGCGCCCTGGCCAACTCGGCCCTGTACCTCAAGGCCTTCGGCCATTGCGTGATCGGCTGGCGCTGGCTGGAACAGGCCATTCACGCCGAGCTTGGCCTGCGCAAGGGCAGCCCGCTCGACCGCGACTTCTACCTCGGCAAGCTACAGGCCGCGCGTTATTTCCTGACCTGGGAAGTACCAGGCTGCCATAATGAGCTGGCATTGCTCGAGGCGCGCGACGACACCTGCCTCGCCATGCAAGACGGGTGGTTCTAGGGGGAGCCACCGTGTACACGGAGGCTTCCGCATGTTCGATTCCAGCGCCCTGCTGCGTCAGCGCTTCGCCGCGCTGCGCAGTACGGCCGAGTTGTTTTCCCTGCGCCATGTGAAACAGTCGCACCAGGCGCTGTCGGTACGCCGCAATGTCGCAGAGCCGCCGCTGTTCAGCCAGGACGAAGGCGCCATGCTCAGCGTGCGGGTCAATGGCGTAGAGGCCTATGCCGCCACCGCCGACCTGTCCCAGGCCGGCTTGCAGCGCGCGCTGGAGCAAGCCGAGGCACTGGCCCGGCAGATCGCCCGGCACAGCCTGCTGGACCTGCGCGGGCAGGCAGTGACCAGTGCCCAGCATGACCACATTTCGCCCAACTTCGAGCAGCCTCTGCCCTCCCTCGCCGATTGCCTTGGCTTGCTCGCGGCCGAATCGGCCAGCGTGCCCAAGGACAGCCGCCTGGTGGACTGGCAAGCCAGCCTGGGCATCAGCCTGGTCGAGCAGACCTACCTGAATTCGGCCGGCGCGCAACTGCGCCATGCGCAACGCTTCCTGTTCCCCGGCGTCGGGGTCACCGCCAGCGACGGCCAGGACAGCCAGAGCCGTAGCCTGGGCCGTGACAACTTCGGCCAGCAGGGCGGCTTCGAGGTCATCGAGCGCTGCGGCCTGGTGGGTGCTGCCCACCGGGTGGCGGACGAGGCGCTGGAACTGCTGCTGGCCCCGAACACCCCCAGCGGCCCGCGTGACCTGCTGTTGATGCCGGACCAGATGATACTGCAGATTCACGAATCGATCGGCCACCCGCTGGAGATGGACCGCATCCTCGGCGACGAGCGCAACTACGCCGGCACCAGCTTCGTCAAAACCAGCGATTTCGGCCAGCTGCAATACGGCTCCAGCCTGCTGAACGTGACCTTCGACCCAACCATCGGCGAAGAGCTGGCCAGCTACAGCTTCGATGACGACGGGACCCCGGCCAGCAAGCAGTTCCTGATCCGCGACGGCCTGTTGCTGCGCCCGCTGGGTGGCGCGCTGTCGCAGTTCCGTTCCGGCCTCGACGGCGTGGCCAACAGCCGTGCCTGCGGCTGGAACCGTGCGCCGATCGACCGCATGGCCAACCTCAACATCGAGCCGGGGGACAAGTCGCTGAACCAGCTGATCGAGGGCATCGAGCACGGCATCCTGATGCGCACCAACCGTTCCTGGTCCATCGACGACGCGCGCAACAAGTTCCAGTTCGGCTGCGAATGGGGCCAGCTGATCGAAGATGGCGAACTGAAGGGCATCGTCAAGAACCCCAACTACCGCGGCATTTCCGCGCATTTCTGGCGTAACCTGGCGGCGGTCGGTGACCGCAGCACCTTCCAGGTGCTGGGTACGCCCAACTGTGGCAAGGGCGAACCCAACCAGGTGGTACGGGTTGGTCATGCCTCGCCAGCCTGCGTGTTCCGCCAGATTGATGTATTCGGAGGAGACGCCTCGTGAAGAACGCTTTCGAAACCTTGGTCGCAGAGCTGAACAAAACCCTGCGAACGGGCGAGCAGTTCACCCTCGGCTACAGTGCCGAGCAGTCGCAGTTCGTACGTTTCAATCACGCCAAGGTGCGCCAGGCCGGCGAAGTGAGCCAGGCCAGTGCGCAACTGCGCCTGATCCGCGATGGCCGTCAGGCGGAGCAACAGGTGACCTTGAGCGGTGACGCGCAACTCGATAGCCAGCGCCTGAACACGGCCCTTGAGCAACTGCGCCAGACCCTGCCGCTGTTGGCCGTCGATCCGTACCTGCGTCTGGACGAAAGCGCTTGGCACAGCCACAGCCAGCAGCAACAGCCGCTGCCCGAGCTGAATGAAGTACTGGCCCTGCTCGAGCACGAAGCCGGCGACCTGGACCTGGTCGGCATCTACGCCGCCGGCCCCATCTGCCGGGGCTTCGCCAGCTCGTTCGGGGCCTTCGGCTGGCATCAGGCCAACAGCTTCAACGTCGACTGGAGCCTGTTCCATGCAAATGGCGAGGCGGTGAAGGCCAACTACGCAGGGCAGGCGTGGCGCGCTGACGACTTCACCACGCGGCTGCGCCAGGCACGCGAACAACTGGGCTTCCTCGGCCGCCCGGCAGTTACCCTGAAGCCTGGCAGCTATCGCGCCTACCTGGCCCCGGCGGCGATGGACGAAATTGCCGGCATGTTGTGCTGGGGCGGGTTTTCCGCGCAGGCCCTGGCTACCGGCAACAGCGCCCTGCAGCGCCTCTACAACGGCGATGCGCGGCTGAGCCCGCTGGTGAGCTTCAGCGAGCAGGTCAGCGGCTCGCTGAGCCCGGCGTTTTCCGATGAAGGCTCGCCGCGCCTGGACGTGCCGTTGATCCAGCAAGGCGAGGCGCTGCAACGGCTGGTCAGCGCACGCAGCGCCGCCGAATTCGGGTTGCTGGCCAATGGCGCCGACAGCTACGAATCGCCGTGCGCGCTCAGCCTTGCACCAGGGAGCTTGCCCAGCGAACAGGTGCTTGAGCGGCTCGGCACCGGGTTGTACATCAGCAACCTGTGGTACCTGAACTACTCCGACCTGCCAGCAGCGCGGATGACCGGGCTGACCCGCTTCGCCACCTTCTGGGTGGAGAATGGGCAGATCCAGGGGCCGGTGCGCACCATGCGCTTCGATGACAGCCTGTACAGCCTGCTCGGCAGCCAACTGGAGGACCTGACCCGCGAGCGCGAGATGATCCTGTCGACCAGCACCTATGGTCAGCGCAGTACCGGGTCGAGTCATTTGCCGGGGGCGCTGGTCAAAGGGTTGACTCTGACATTGTGATAGACACCACCGGCCTCTTCGCGGGCACGCCCGCTCCCACAGGTATTGCACCCTCATCAAATGCGATGCGCTACCGGTGGGAGCGGGCGTGCCCGCGAAAGGGCCGGTACTGACAAACGAGGAAGTCATGCCCGAACGCACCCCGCTGGACCCCGTCACTGCCCGCTGGATCCCCTGGGTGGTGGCCATCGCCTTCTTCATGCAGTCCCTGGATGGCACCATCCTCAACACCGCATTGCCGGCCATGGCTCGCTCGCTGGCCGAGGACCCGCTGCGCATGCAAGGCGTGATCATCGCCTACATGCTCACGGTGGCCTTGCTGATCCCCGCCTCGGGCTGGATCGCCGACCGCTTCGGCACCAAGCGCATCTTCTTCAGCGCCATCCTGCTGTTCAGCTTCGGTTCGCTGCTGTGTGCTGCGGCCAATAGCCTCGGCTTCCTGATCTTCGCCCGGGTCGTGCAAGGCCTGGGCGGCGCGCTGATGCTGCCGGTCGGGCGGCTGGTGGTGCTGCGTGCCTATCCACGCACCGAGCTGGTGCGCATCATGAGCTTCATCACCATTCCCGGCCTGCTCGGCCCGCTATTGGGCCCGACCGTCGGCGGCTGGCTGGTGGAGATTCTCAGCTGGCACTGGATCTTCCTGCTCAACCTGCCTGTCGGCCTGGTCGGCTGCTATGCCGTGTGGAGATTCATTCCCGACCTGCGCGGCGCCGAACGCACCACCTTCGACGGTCCGGGGTTCCTGCTGTTTGGCGCGGCCATGGTGCTGATCACCATCGCCATGGAGGGCCTGGGTGAACTGCACCTGCCACACCTGCGGGTGATGTTGCTGCTGTTCGCCGGCATGGCCTGCCTGGCGGCCTACTGGCTGCGCGCCGGGCGCGACCCGGAGCCACTGTTCTCGCCCAGCCTGTTCCGCGTGCGCACCTTCGCCATCGGTATCCTCGGTAACCTGTTCGCCCGCCTGGGCAGTGGCGCCCTGCCGTTCCTGGTGCCATTGCTGCTGCAGGTGGCGCTGGGCTACTCGCCGGCCCAGGCCGGCATGAGCATGATTCCACTGGCCGCCGCGGCCATGCTCGCCAAGTCCATCGCCCGGCCGCTGATCGAACGCCTTGGCTACCGCATCATCCTCACCGGCAACACTTTGCTGCTGGGCGTGCTGCTGGCCAGCCTCGGCCTGGTCGACGAGCAGACGCCCTATGCCGTGTTGCTGCTTCAGCTTGGCCTGCTCGGAGCCGTCAACTCCATGCAGTTCACGGCGATGAACACCGTAACCCTGATCGACCTTGACGACGCCAGCGCCAGTAGTGGCAACAGCCTGCTGTCGGTGGTAGCGCAGCTGTCCTTGAGCCTGGGCGTGGCCTGCGCCGGTGCGCTGCTGGGTGGTTTCACCGCTGCCGGCAGCGCCGAGGGTGTGGAAACCACCTTGGGCGCATTCCAGCTGACCTTCGTGACCATCGGCGTGATGGCCATGCTCGCGGCGGCGATCTTCCTGCAGCTGGCGCCGACGGACGGAAGGCGTGCCCGTCGTCCGGAACAACACATGGAGTCGTAGGGCGAATGGCCACGAGGCTGGTAGACTATGCGGCATTTTTCGCTTCGCACCGCAGGCCCGCCTCGTGACCACCGACTCCACCGCCTTTGCCTCCCTGCCGCTGTCCGCTGCCATGCTGGCCAACCTGGACGCCCTCGGCTATGCCTCGATGACGCCGATCCAGGCCCAGAGCCTGCCGGTCATCCTCAAGGGCCAGGACCTGATTGCCCAGGCCAAGACCGGCAGCGGCAAGACTGCCGCCTTCGGCATCGGCCTGCTCAACCCGATCAACCCGCGCTATTTCGGCTGCCAGGCGCTGGTGCTGTGCCCCACCCGCGAGCTTGCCGACCAGGTGGCCAAGGAGCTGCGTCGCCTGGCCCGCGCCGAGGACAATATCAAGATCCTCACCCTGTGCGGCGGCGTTTCGCTGGGCCCGCAGATCGCTTCGCTGGAGCATGGCGCGCACATCATCGTCGGCACCCCGGGGCGTATCCAGCAGCACCTGGACAAGGGCACCCTGGTACTCGACGGCCTGAACACCCTGGTGCTGGATGAAGCCGACTGCATGCTCGACATGGGCTTCTTCGACGCCATCGCCAGCATCATCGGCAAGACCCCGTCGCGCCGCCAGACTCTGCTGTTCTCGGCCACCTACCCGGCCGGTATCAAGCAACTGGCCGCCGACTTCATGCGCAACCCGCAACAGGTCAAGGTCGAGAGCCTGCACAGCGACAACCAGATCGAGCAGCGTTTCATCGAGATCGACCCGCAGCAGCGCCTGGAGGCCGTCACCCGCGTGCTCGGCCACTATCGCCCGCAGTCCTGCGTGGCGTTCTGCTTCACCAAGCAGCAGTGCGAGGACCTGGTCGCCCACCTGACCGCCAAGGGCATCGTTGCCCAGGCCCTGCACGGCGACCTGGAGCAGCGCGACCGCGACCAGGTACTGACCATGTTCGCCAACCGCAGCAGCTCGGTGCTGGTGGCCACCGACGTGGCTGCACGCGGCCTGGACATCGACGGCCTGGACATGGTCATCAACGTCGAGCTGGCGCGTGACGCGGAGATCCACGTGCACCGCGTGGGCCGTACCGGCCGCGCGGGCGAAAAAGGCATTGCAGTCAGCCTGGTGGCACCTGCCGAGGGGCACCGCGCCCAGGCCATCGAAGACCTGCAGAAGAGCCCGCTGCGCTGGGACCAGCTGGACAGCCTGAAGAGCAAGGGCGGCGAGCCGCTGCTGCCACAGATGAGCACCCTGTGCATCGCGGCCGGGCGCAAGGACAAGCTGCGCCCGGGCGACATCCTTGGCGCGCTGACCGGGGATGCCGGGATCCCTGGCAAGCAGGTGGGCAAGATTGCGATCTTTGACTTCCAGGCCTTTGTTGCCGTGGAGCGGCCACTGGCCAGGCAGGCCATGCAGCGCTTGAACAGCGGCAAGATCAAGGGGCGCTCCCTGAAAGTTCGCATCGTCTGACCTGATTTTGGGCCGCGTCGCGGCCCTTTCGCGCCACAAGGCCGCTCCTGCAGGGGATCGCAAGAAACTCCTGCAGCAGCGGCCTTGTGTCGCGAAAGCGCTGCGAGGCAGCCCCAGCAATCCTGAAGAGGTAACACCGTGCACTCCACCGACGTGATCATCCTCGGCGCCGGCGCCGCCGGCCTGATGTGCGCCCAGCTCAGCGCCCACCGCGGCCGCCGGGTGCTGGTACTCGACCACGCCAACAAACCGGGCAAGAAGATCCTCATGTCCGGTGGCGGGCGCTGCAACTTCACCAACCTGTACACCGAACCCGGCAACTTCCTCTCGCACAACGCCCACTTCTGCAAGTCGGCCCTGGCCCGCTATACCCAGTGGGACTTCATCGAGCTGGTGTGCAAGCACGGCGTGCCCTACCACGAGAAGAAGCTCGGCCAGCTGTTCTGCGACAACAAGGCCAGCGACATCCTCGACATGCTGCTGGCCGAATGCGACGAGGCCGGTGCCGAGATCCGCATGCACACCAGCATCGAACAGATCGAGAAGACCGAAGGCGGCTACCTGTTGCAGACCAGCGGCGGCCAGTTCGCCTGCCAGTCACTGGTGATCGCCACCGGCGGCCTGTCGATCCCGACCCTGGGTGCCACCGGCTTCGGCTACCAGGTGGCGCGCCAGTTCGGGCACACCCTGCTGCCGACCCGCGCCGGCCTGGTGCCATTCACCATCACCGAGCCCCAACTCAAGGCACTGTGCACCGAGCTGTCCGGCACCTCGCTGGACTGCACCGCCAGCTGCAACGGCACCAGCTTCTGCGAGAACCTGCTGTTCACCCACCGCGGCCTCAGCGGCCCGGCGATCCTGCAGATCTCGTCATTCTGGGAGGCCGGTGACACGGTCGAGATCAACCTGCTGCCCGACCGCGACGCGCTGGCCTGGCTGCAACAGATGCAGGCCGAACGCGCCAACGCCGAACTGAAGACCGTGCTCGGCGAGGTGTTCACCCGCAAGCTGGCCAACCTGCTGGCCGAGCAGTGGTTCGAGTCCAGGCCGATGAAGCAGTACACCCCGGCAGAACTGGCGCAGATCGCCGACAAGCTGGCGAACTGGCAGGTAGTACCGGCCGGCACCGAGGGCTACCGCACCGCCGAGGTGACCTTGGGTGGGGTGGACACCCGCGAAGTGTCGTCCAAGACCATGGAGTCGCTGAAGAGCCCTGGCTTGTATTTCATCGGTGAGGTGCTGGATGTGACCGGCCACCTGGGCGGTTTCAACTTCCAATGGGCCTGGGCCTCCGCCAACGCCGCTGCGCAGTTCGTGTAGAGTAGAATCCATTCAGCAGCACGGAACGCTTCTTGCTGACCGTGCCGCCATGCATTCAATCGCTCACTGCCCAGCAGGCCATCATGTCATCGAGCTCGTTCCGTCAGTCACTGCGTCGCCTGTGGGGCCAAGACAAGTTCAGCTACAGCATCCGGGTCACCATCGCACTCACCGGCAGCCTGGCCCTGTGCTGGTACCAGAACGAGATGGCCCTGCTGATTCCGCTGTTCCTCGGCATCATCGCCAGCGCCCTGGCGGAAACCGATGACAGCTGGCAGGGCCGCCTCAGCGCCCTGGCCGTCACCCTGGTGTGCTTCGCGATCGCCGCGCTGGCGGTCGAGCTGCTGTTCCCCTACCCCTGGATCTTCGTCATTGCCCTGGCCCTCGCGGCCTTCAGCCTGACCATGCTCGGGGCGCTGGGCGAGCGCTATGGCGCCATCGCTTCGGCAACCTTGATCACTTCGGTCTACACCATGATCGGCGTAGACCAGCGCGGCGGCCAGGTCACCGACTTCTGGCACGAACCATTGCTGCTGGTGGCAGGTGCGGCCTGGTACGGGCTGCTGTCGGTGCTGTGGCAGGCGCTGTTTTCCAACCAGCCGGTGCAGCAGAGCCTGGCCAAGCTGTTCTTCGAGCTGGGCAGCTACCTCAAGCTCAAGGCCAGCCTGTTCGAGCCCATCCGCACCCTCGACATCGAAGCGCGGCGCCTGGAGCTGGCCCAGCAGAACGGCAAGGTAGTGGCGGCCCTCAACGCAGCCAAGGAAATCATCCTGCACCGAGTCGGCAACAGCCAGCCCAACTCCAAGGTCAGCCGCTACCTCAAGCTGTACTTCCTGGCGCAGGACATCCATGAGCGGGTCAGCGCCTCGCACTATCCCTACAACGCCCTGACCGAGGCGTTCTTCCACAGCGACGTGATGTTCCGCTGTCAACGTCTGCTGCGCAAACAGGGCTCATCCTGCCAGGAGCTGGCCCGTTCGATCCGCCTGCGCCAGCCGTTCGTCCTGGCCAGCGGTTATCCCGAAGCCCTCGAGGACCTCAACGCCTCGCTGGAACACCTGCGCATCCAGAGCAACCCGGCGTGGCGCGGCCTGTTGCGCTCGCTGAGGGCGCTGGCGGCCAACCTGGCAACGCTGGACCGCCTGCTCAGTGCGGCCAGCAACCCGGACAGCCTGGCCGATGCCAGCGACAGCAGCCTGCTCGACCGCTCGCCACGTTCACTGAAGGACGTGTGGACGCGCTTGCGCACCCAACTGACACCGACCTCACTGTTGTTCCGCCATGCCTTGCGCCTGCCGCTGGCATTGTCGATCGGCTATGGCATGGTGCACCTGATCCATCCGACCCAAGGCTACTGGATCATCCTCACCACCCTGTTCGTCTGCCAGCCCAACTACGGTGCAACCCGGCGCAAGCTGGGGCAGCGGATAGTCGGCACCGCGTTCGGCCTTACCGTAGGCTGGGCGTTGTTCGACCTGTTCCCCAACCCGGTTGTGCAGTCGTTGTTCGCCGTGGTTGCCGGGGTGGTGTTCTTCGTAAACCGCACTACCCGCTACACCTTGGCCACGGCAGCCATCACCCTGATGGTGCTGTTCTGTTTCAACCAGATCGGCGATGGCTACGGCCTGTTCCTGCCACGCCTGTTCGATACCCTGGTGGGTAGCCTGATCGCCATACTCGCGGTGTTCCTGTTCCTGCCCGACTGGCAAGGACGGCGCCTGAACAAGGTGCTGGCCAATACCCTGACCTGCGCCAGCCTCTACCTGCGCCAGATCATGCAACAGTACGCCCACGGCAAGCGCGACGACCTGGCCTACCGCTTGGCCCGGCGCAATGCCCATAACGCCGACGCGGCACTGTCCACCACCTTGGCCAACATGCTCATGGAGCCGGGGCACTTCCGCAAGGAGGCCGACGTCGGCTTCCGCTTCCTGGTGCTGTCACACACCCTGCTCAGCTACCTCTCCGGGCTGGGCGCGCACCGCGATACCGCCTTGCCCGCGGAAGTGCAGGAACAGTTGATCGAAGGTGCCGGGCAGAGCCTGGCCAGCAGCCTGGACGAGATTGCCAACGGCCTGGCCGCGCGCGCGCCGGTGGCGATTCACAGTGATGCCGAAGAAGCGCTGGCCAATGCCCTGGAGCAGATGCCGGACGACCTGGATGAGCACCAGCGCCTGGTACAGACGCAACTGGCGTTGATCTGCCGACAGTTGGCCCCGTTGCGGACCTTGGCCGCGCACCTGATCAAGGAAGGTGCTCCAAGCTGATTTGCTGGGAGGCCTGAGCGATCAGAAGCCATGCTGACGCAGCAGCCGGGCATAGCTGCCATCGGCCTTCATCGCCGCGATCGCCCGCTCGAACCGTTCGACGATCTGTGCATGCTCGGGGTGCTTCAGGCTGACCAGGATATGCAGGGTGTTCTCGCCCAGCGGCGGCTCCACCAGCATCACCCCATCACGCACTTCCTGCGGCTCGCGCTGCAGGTTGTAACGGGCCACGTATTCGTCTTCCACCGCCAGGTTCACCCGCCCAGCGGCCAACATGCGCACCGCTGATGAAAAGTTGCGCACCGGCACTTTGTGCAGACGGCTGTCACCATCGAACGCCGGGGAATAGGCGTAGTCACGCACCACGGCGATGCTGTAGGGGTACAAGTCGGATTGACGCCGGTAGCGAAACGCCTCGCCCTTGCGCTGCAGCAGGCGAACGCGGTTGGTCAGGTAGGCTGAGGAAAACTGCCCGATACGCTCGCGCGAGTCGTTGTGCCAGGCGTTGATCAGCACGTCGTAGCGCCCTTCGCTGACCCCGAGCAACGCCCGCGCCCATGGCACCTCCTCGAACCCGCTGGTGTAGCCGGCCCGAGTCAGCGCGGTGGTGACGATGCTGGTCGCCAGGCCGCCGCCGGGCATGCCGGCGTCGGTGAACGGCGGCCAGCTGTCCGCCACCAGGCGCAGCCGGTCAGCAGCCAGGGCAGGCGCCGCCAGCAGCGTTGCCAGTAATCCCAGAACACAAAGCAGTGGCCGCATGCTCAAGTCCTTTTCGCAATGGGGGAGCACACATTGTCAGGGCGGTCTTCTTCGCAACTGCCGATGAGATTACACAAAGCCTCTGCTCAGGACAGCGGCCAATAGTGTCATTTAGCCTCTATTTTGGCCGAAGCTTCTATCTTGCCGCATAAAGCTGCGATTTGTTCAGGGATAACCCAGCACTTCACGGATCTGCCGCAAGTGCCGGATGATCCACTGCTTGTCGATCGCCCCCCAGTCACGGATGCGATAATGGCCGGCGTGATTGCGCGCGCCTTCCTGCTGCTCGAACTCGCAGACGATATCCAGGTCGGCCAACGCGGCGATGGTGTCCTGGGCGGTGCGCCGTGGCATGCCGGTGGCCTCCATCAGGGCGGGCACGCTGGTAGCGGTCTGGCTGTCGATCAGCCAGGCCACGTACAGGCGCCGGTAGAAGCTGCTCTTGGTCTTGCTCACTTCCATGCTGCGTGGTCCTTAACAGTTGCCCGGCAGCTCCCGATAGGTCAGGTAGACGCGCAGGTCAAATTCCAGTTGGTGGTAGTCCGGCTCCATGTGCTGGCAGAGCTGGTAGAACGCCTTGTTGTGATCGCGCTCGCGCAGGTGTGCCAGTTCGTGCACCACGATCATGCGCAAGAATTGCGGCGCTGCTTCCTTGAACAGCGAGGCAATGCGGATTTCCTTCTTCGCCTTGAGCTTGCCACCCTGCACCCTCGATACCGCCGTGTTCAGGCCCAGGGCCCGGTGGGTCAGGTCGAGGCGACTGTCGAACAAAACCTTGTCCAGGGGCGGCGCGCTGCGCAGGTACTGTTGGCGCAGATCCTGGGCATAGCCGTACAACGCCTTGTCGCTTTGCACGTCATGGCGGCCAGGGTAACGGCGCTGCAGATACTCGCCCAGGCGGCCGCTGTCGATCATCTGCCGCACCTGCTGCTGCAGGTGCGGGGGGTAGGCTTGCAGGTAACGTAATACAGTCATGGCGCGGCTTTCGGTATGACGAATGCCGATTTTAGCCAATCAGGGCGTTGGCCAGGAGAAAATCGCCGGAAAACTGCTGGCATCCGCGGCGGTCATCGGGTACGCCACCAGGAAGCCCTGCACGTATTCACAACCGTTGGCCTTCAGCCAGGCCGCCTGGGCCGGGGTTTCAACACCCTCGGCGATCACCGTGATGCGATAGTCGCCGCACAGGCTGATGACGCTGCGCACCAGCGCGGCGTCCACTGTCGAATCGGGCAGGCGCGCCACCAGGTGGCGGTCGAGCTTGAGGGTATCGATCGGCAGGTCGCGCAACATGCGCAACGAACAATCGCCGGCACCGAAATCGTCCAGCGCCACCCGCACCCCCAGGTCGCGCAAGCGGTGGATCTGTTTCACCGCCGCATCTATGTTGTACATCAGCGAGGTTTCCGCCACCTCCACTTCCAGCTGTGCCGGGTCCAGCTGGTACAGCTGGATCACCCGCTGCAACTCCTCGACCAGGCCAGGCATGACGAATTGTGCACGGCTCAGGCTGATACCCAGCACCAGGTCCGTGGCAAAGCGCTGGCACCAGGCCTGACGCTGGGCCGCACCCTGGCGGTAGATCCAGCTGGCCAGGCGGTTGATCAGGCGCGCCTCTTCCAGCAGCGGGATGAACAACCCGGGCGGCACATCGCCAACACTGGGGTGCTGCCAGCGCAGCAACGCCTCGAAACCGCGCAACTGGCCGCCATTGAAGGCGACCTGCGGCTGGTACACCAAGGTGAAGTCCTGCTGCTCGATGGCCGCGCGCACGCTATCTTCGAGCATCAGCCGCGAACGTGCCCGGCCATTGAGCTCCTGGTCATAGAAGCGGTACTGCTGGCGCCCCGCCTGCTTGGCCGCGTACATCGCCGCATCGGCGGCACGCAACAGGCCTTCGACGTTGGCGCCGCAGTCCGGGTAGGTGGCGATGCCGATGCTGACCCCAAGGCACACGTCGAAGCCGTCCACCTCGTGGCTGATGGAAACGCGCTCCAGCAGCCGTTCGGCGTAACGCCCGGCCTGCTCCGGATACGGCAGGCCGTCGAACAGCGCGGTGAATTCATCCCCGCCCATGCGCGCCAGCAGCGCCTCGCTGCCCAGGCAGTCCTTGAGCTGCTCGGCCACCCAGCGCAACACCCGGTCACCGGCGTCGTGGCCAAGCGAGTCATTGATCCGCTTGAAGCCGTCCAGGTCCATGTACATCAGCGCCTGCGCCTTGTCCGAGCGCTCGTTGCGCAACAGCACGCCTTCAGCGGCCTGGTAGAAACCGCGACGGTTGAGCAGGCCGGTGAGCGGGTCGGTCACGGCCTGGTACTCCAGCTGCTGGTGCAGGTTGCGCACCACCGACATGTCCAGCACCGTCACCACCATGGCCTGCTGGTCGACCGGCAGCGGCGCGCAGGACAACGCCACGGGCCGCAGCTCACCGCCAGAGGAACGCAGTTGGGCATCATGCACACGGAAGATCTGCCTGCCCAGGTAGGCCTGGTAGAAGCCCGAGTCCTCCCACAGGCTGGCATTGGCCAGTTGCACCAGATCGAGCAGGCGGGCGCCCTGCAGCTGCGCTACTGGCGTGGACAACAGGTTGGATATGGCTGGGTTGGCAAAGCTGATGATGCCCTGCGCATCCACCACCAGAATGCCCTCGGCGGCGTTTTCCAGGATCGACGCATTGAACGCCGTGGCCGCTTCCAGCTCACGGGTCAGGCGTTGCAGCATGCGCCGGTTGCGCTGCTGCTCGAGCAAGGCCTGGACCTTGGGCTTGAGGATCTGTGGGTCGAACGGCTTGAACATGTAGTCCACGGCGCCGCTGGCATAGCCTTTGAGCACGGCGGCTTCGGACTGTTCGTTGGCGGTGAGGAAGATGATCGGCGTCAGCCGGGTACGCTGGCTGCCGCGCATCAGCCGGGCGACTTCGAAGCCATCCATCTCCGGCATCTGTACATCCAGCAAGACCAGATCGACTTCATGTTCAAGCAGTGCGTTCAAGGCTTCCATACCCGAACTTGCCGTTAGTACCTGCCAATCCTGACGGGCCAGCAATGCCCGCATGCTGATGAGGTTCTCGGGGTAATCGTCTACCACCAGGAGAACCGAGTTGCCATCCAGTGGCTGTGGTAGAGCGGGAGCGCCATCCATGCTGCTTCTCTATTATGTGACCGACTTCAAAAATACACTTGGATCCATTAGTACTCTAGCTCTGAGCGAATAACACGCAATGCAATCAGAACGCTATCAGCGACTCAACTGTACCGTAGCCGACTAACGGTCGGTTCTCCGGGCCTTCCATGCTGCCGATTGACCAGGCCTGCAGGAGCAGCAGGTTTTCTGAACCCCGAAAACGAAAAACCCGCATTTCTGCGGGTCTTTCGTGTTGCCAGTCGATCAGTTGACCTTTGCGGCCAGCTCGCCCTTGGCATAGCGCTGGAACATGCCTTCCAGGGAGATCGGCTTGATCTTCGAGGCATTGCCGGCGGTGCCGAAGGCTTCGTAGCGGGCGATGCACACATCACGCATGGCCTTCACGGTTTCGGCAAAGAACTTGCGTGGGTCGAACTCGCTCGGGTGCATGGCCATGTGACGGCGGATGGCGCCGGTGGAGGCCAGACGCAGGTCGGTGTCGATGTTCACCTTGCGCACGCCGTACTTGATGCCTTCGACGATTTCCTCGACCGGTACACCGTAGGTTTCCTTGATGTCGCCGCCGTACTGGTTGATGATCGCCAGCCACTCTTGCGGTACCGAGGAGGAACCGTGCATCACCAGGTGGGTGTTGGGGATGCGCTTGTGGATTTCCTTGATGCGGTCGATAGCCAGCACGTCACCGGTTGGCGGCTTGGTGAACTTGTAGGCACCGTGGCTGGTACCGATGGCGATCGCCAGGGCGTCGACCTGGGTCTTCTTGACGAAGTCCGCAGCCTCTTCCGGGTCGGTCAGCATCTGGCTGTGGTCCAGCACGCCTTCGGCGCCAATGCCGTCTTCTTCACCGGCCATGCCGGTTTCCAGCGAACCCAGGCAGCCCAGCTCGCCTTCTACCGAAACACCGCAGGCGTGAGCCATGGCAACGGTCTGCTGGGTTACGCGCACGTTGTACTCGTAGTCGGTCGGGGTCTTGCCGTCTTCGCCCAGCGAGCCGTCCATCATCACCGAGCTGAAGCCCAGCTGGATCGAACGCTGGCAGACGTCAGGGCTGGTGCCGTGGTCCTGGTGCATGCACACCGGAATGTGCGGGAATTCTTCGATGGCCGCCAGGATCAGGTGACGCAGGAACGGCGCGCCGGCGTATTTGCGGGCACCGGCCGAGGCCTGGACGATCACCGGGGAGTCGGTCTTGTCGGCCGCTTCCATGATGGCGCGCATCTGCTCGAGGTTGTTGACGTTGAAAGCTGGAACGCCGTAACCGAACTCGGCGGCGTGGTCCAGCATCTGGCGCATGCTAATGAGTGCCATGGTGTATCTCTCTCCCGACAAGCGTCGTTTGTTTCGTGCAAGCCTGCCGCAGGGGCGGTTGCTGTTCAAGTAGTGTGGGCCGCCCTCGCGGCCCGGCCAGTCACGGTGCCTTGCAGCCCCGCCCAATCAGATCGTTGGTTGCCACCCAGTACACCAGGCCCTCTTCGCCCTTGGTATGGAAGGCCAGCATGCCATCGCTGTACAGCGCACCCGATGCACCGGGCTCGGCCTTGAGGCGGTAGACCTGGTCACCGCCCCCGAGGCGCACATCGACCTGGTCACGTTGCGCATCGGCGAAGCGCCACAGCACTTCAGCCTGGCTGTCGCAGACCCAACGGGTCCAGTCCTCCGCCGGGGCGGGTTGCGCCGGCTGCAGCAGCGAGCATCCTGCCAGTGTCGCCAGGGCCGTCACGGCCAAAAGCGCTTTCATTCAGCTTCCTCGATTTGGGGCCGCACCGCGGCCCCTTTTCAAGACCACAAATCAGCCTTCAGGTTGCCTGTTACCCGATCAAGGGCAACCCGGCGCCTTGCGCTGGTGGTCTTCGTCGTACTTTTCCAGGCCTTCCGGGCCTACGCGCTTGCTGATGACCGGCACGGTCTCGGCTTGCCATTCGGACTGGTAACAGCCGCCCTTTGGCGGCTGCCCCGGTTCGACATCCGAGGCCGGGCTGCCAGCGCAGGCGCTCAGCAGGCCAACCAGCATCATCACAGGCAATTGCTTGACCATCAGGCCACTCCCTTTGCCAGGCGCCGACGTCATCAGGCCTTGGCCCGTTCTTCCAGAATGGCCACGGCCGGCAGGACCTTGCCCTCGACGAATTCGAGGAAGGCACCACCACCGGTAGAAATGTAGGAGATATCGGCGCCAACGCCATACTTGTCGATCGCCGCCAGGGTGTCGCCGCCGCCGGCAATGGAGAACGCCGCGCTATCGGCGATGGCCTTGGCCAGCACCTTGGTGCCGTTGCCGAACTGGTCGAACTCGAACACACCGACCGGGCCGTTCCACAGGATGGTCTTCGACGACTTCAGCAGCTCGGCGAAGTTGGCTGCGGTTTGCGGGCCGATGTCCAGGATCATGTCGTCAGCGGCAACGTCGGCAATGGCCTTGACGGTGGCTTCGGCGCTTTCGGCAAACGCCTTGGCAACCACCACGTCGACCGGCAGCGGCACGCTGACCTTGGCGGCGATGGCCTTGGCCGTGTCGACCAGGTCAGGCTCGTACAGCGACTTGCCCACTGGGTGGCCGGCAGCAGCGAGGAAAGTGTTGGCGATGCCGCCACCGACGATCAGCTGGTCGCAGACTGCGCTCAGGCTGTTCAGCACGTCCAGCTTGGTGGACACCTTGGAGCCGGCGACGATGGCGGCCATCGGCTTGGCCGGGGCCTTCAGGGCCTTGCCCAGGGCATCCAGCTCGGCCGCCAGCAGCGGGCCGGCAGCGGCGACCTTGGCGAACTTGGCGACGCCGTGGGTCGAACCCTCGGCGCGGTGGGCGGTACCGAATGCGTCCATGACAAACACGTCGCACAGGGCAGCGTATTGCTGCGCCAGCTCGTCGGCATTCTTCTTCTCGCCCTTGTTGAAGCGCACGTTCTCGAACAGCACCAGGGAACCGGCCTGGACCTCGACACCCTCGAGGTAGTCGGCAACCAGCGGCACTTCACGGCCCAAGGCCTTGCTCAGGTAGTCGGCAACTGGCTTGAGGCTGTTCTCGGCCGAAAATTCGCCTTCGGTCGGACGGCCCAGGTGCGAGCAGACCATTACCGCCGCGCCCTTCTCCAGGGCCAGCTTGATGGTCGGCAGCGCTGCCAGGATACGCGCGTCGCTGGCTACCACACCGTCCTTCACAGGCACGTTGAGGTCTTCGCGGATCAGTACGCGTTTACCTTGCAGGTCGAGGTCGGTCATCTTCAACACGGTCATGAATGCAGTCCTTCAGGGCTGTTTGTTGCGGGTGGGGTGGACGACGTGCAGATAATGTTCGGCAACGTCGAGCATACGGTTGGCAAACCCCCATTCGTTGTCGAACCAGGCCAGCAGGTTTACCAGGCGGGGGCCGGCAACACGGGTCTGGCTGGCATCGACGATCGCCGAATGCGGGTCGTGGTTGAAATCACAGCTGGCATGCGGCAACTCGGTGTAGGCCAGCAAGCCTTTCAGCGGGCCTTCCAGCGCCGCCTCGCGCAACACCCGGTTGACTTCGGCCGCACTGGTATCGCGGGCAGTCTGCAGGGTGATGTCCAGGCACGAGACGTTGACGGTCGGTACGCGTACCGCTTTGGCCTGGATTCGCCCGGCAAGTTCCGGGAGCAGGCGTTCGATGCCACGCGCCAGACCAGTGGACACCGGGATCACCGACTGGAAGGCCGAACGCGTGCGGCGCAGGTCTTCGTGGTGGTAGGCGTCGATTACCGGCTGGTCGTTCATCGCCGAGTGGATGGTGGTGATCTGCACGTACTCGATACCGAACGCCTGATCCAGCACGCGCAGCAGCGGCACGCCGCAGTTGGTGGTGCACGAGGCGTTGGACACCAGGCGCTCACGGCCGGTCAGGCAGGCCTGGTTGATGCCGTAGACCACCGTGGCGTCGACGTCGGCCTCGCTGGCCATCGGCTGCGAGAACAGCACCCGCGGTGCACCGGCGTCGAGGAAACGCTGGCCATCGGCGCGGGTGTGGTAGGCGCCGGAGCACTCCAGCACCAGGTCGATGTCCAGGGCCGCCCAGTCGATGCCTTCAGGGGTGGCACTGCGCATCACCTTCACGCAGTCGCCATTGATATGCAGACAGTCGCCGTCGACCTTCACCTCACCGGGAAAACGCCCGTGGGTGGAGTCGAAGCGTGTCAGGTATTCCAGGCTGGCCTGGTCGGCCAGGTCGTTCAGCGCGACGATCTCGAAACCGGCCTTTGCCCCCCGCTCGAACAGCGCGCGCAGGACACAGCGGCCGATACGGCCATAACCGTTGAGTGCAACTTTGTAGGGACGCGGGTGGGACATTCGTTGGCTCGCTAACGCATGATGGCTGTTGGGTCCGCGTTGCGGCCCATCGCGACACAAGGCCGCGCCTACAAGGGGCTGCATGCGCAGTACCCTGTAGGCGCGGCCTTGTGTCGCGATGGAGGGCGAAGCCCTCCCCTTGCACGACCTGGAGGGCGTCACTGCCCTCCATCCTTACATCAGTCTTCCAGCAGCTCTTCGGCAGTACCGAGGATGTTCTCCACGGTGAAGCCGAACTCTTCGAACAGAGCCGAAGCCGGTGCCGACTCACCATAGGTGGTCATGCCGATGACGCGGCCTTCCAGGCCAACGTACTTGTACCAGAAGTCGGCGTGAGCAGCTTCGATGGCAATCCGCGCGCCCACTTCCAGCGGCAATACCGACTGCTTGTAAGCGGCATCCTGGGCATCGAACACGCTGGTGCACGGCATGGAAACCACGCGCACCTTGCGGCCTTGCTCGGTCAGCTTGTCGAACGCCTGAACCGCCAGGCCCACTTCCGAACCGGTGGCGATCAGGATCAGCTCAGGCTCGCCGGCGCAGTCCTTGAGCACATAGCCGCCACGGCTGATGTCGGCGATCTGCTGGGCGTCACGTGCCTGGTGCTGCAGGTTCTGGCGCGAGAAGATCAAGGCCGAAGGGCCGTCCTTGCGCTCCAGGGCGTATTTCCAGGACACGGCGGATTCCACCGCGTCGGCCGGGCGCCAGGTGTCCAGGTTCGGCGTGCTGCGCAGGCTGGTCAGCTGCTCGATCGGCTGGTGGGTCGGGCCGTCTTCGCCCAGGCCGATGGAATCGTGGGTATAGACGTGAATCACGCGCTGCTTCATCAGCGCCGACATGCGCACGGCGTTGCGGGCGTATTCCATGAACATCAGGAAGGTCGCGCCGTAAGGCACCAGGCCACCGTGCAGGGCAACGCCGTTCATGATGGCGGTCATGCCGAACTCGCGCACACCGTAGAACACGTAGTTGCCGCTGGCATCGTTGGCCTCGACACCCTTGCAGCCCTTCCACAGGGTCAGGTTGGAGCCGGCCAGGTCAGCCGAACCGCCGAGGAACTCGGGCAGCAGCGGGCCGAAGGCGTTCAGGGCGTTCTGGCTGGCCTTGCGGCTGGCGATGGTTTCGCCCTTGGCCGCCACTTCATTGATGTAGGCCTGGGCCTTCTCGCTGAAGTCGGCCGGCAGCTCGCCGGCAGCACGGCGCTGGAACTCGGCAGCCAGCTCTGGATAGGCCTTGGCATAGGCTTCGAAACGCTGGTTCCACTCGGCTTCGGCCTTGGCACCGGCAGCCTTGGCGTCCCACTCGGCATAGATGTCGGCCGGGATCTCGAACGGGCCGTGGTTCCAGTTCAGCTCTTTGCGCGCCAGGGCGATTTCGTCGTTGCCCAGCGGTGCGCCGTGGCAGTCTTCCTTGCCCTGCTTGTTCGGCGAGCCGAAACCGATGATGGTCTTGCAGCAGATCAGGGTCGGGCGATCGCTCTTGCGGGCGGTCTCGATGGCGGTCCTGATCTCGTCGGCATCATGGCCGTCGACATTGCGGATCACCTGCCAGTTGTACGCCTCGAAGCGCGCCGGGGTGTTGTCGGTGAACCAACCGTGCACTTCGCCGTCGATGGAAATGCCGTTGTCGTCATAGAACGCGATCAGCTTGTTCAGGCCCAGGGTGCCGGCCAGCGAGGCGACTTCGTGGGAAATACCTTCCATCATGCAGCCGTCACCGAGGAACACGTAGGTGTTGTGGTCGACGATGGTGTGGCCGTCACGGTTGAACTGGGCCGCCAGCACTTTTTCTGCCAGGGCGAAGCCCACGGCGTTGGCGATGCCCTGGCCGAGCGGGCCGGTGGTGGTCTCGACGCCTGGGGTGTAGCCGTATTCCGGGTGGCCCGGGGTGCGGCTGTGCAGCTGGCGGAAGGCCTTGAGGTCATCGATCGACAGGTCGTAGCCGGTCAGGTGCAGCAGCGAGTAGATCAGCATCGAACCGTGGCCGTTGGACAGCACGAAGCGGTCGCGGTCGACGAATTTCGGGTTGCTCGGGTTGTGCTTCAGATAATCGCGCCAAAGCACTTCGGCGATATCCGCCATGCCCATAGGGGCACCTGGGTGGCCGCTGTTGGCCTTTTGCACGGCATCCATGCTGAGGGCACGAATGGCGTTGGCACGTTCACGACGGCTGGGCATCGCTGATCTCCTGGGGCTTGAATAGGTGGTGTCACGAAAAAAGGCGGCCATTTTCGCCCACTGGGGGGGCTTGGGGCAATGACGTATGGTCGCAGTCGGGGGATTTTCCTGTGATTGGCTTTCAAATCGGGGCAAAACCGGGCGAACCGTCCCGCTCATCACCCAATATCAAAACTTTTTGATATTGCCCTTGCTAGGGCAACGATGCCTGTCTAGACTGCCGCCCCATGAACCTTCGTGCGCAATTGATCCCCGAGCAATGCGAAGCATTGGCTGCCTTGTGCAAAGCCAGTGGCGACGCGTTGCGCCTGAACGTGTTGCGCGCCCTGGCCAATGACTCGTTCGGCGTGCTGGAACTGGCGCAGATCTTCGACGTTGGCCAATCGGGCATGAGCCACCACCTGAAGGTGCTGGCCCAGGCCGAGCTGGTCGCCACCCGCCGCGAAGGCAACGCCATCTTCTACCGCCGTGCCCTGCCCGACAGCTTGCGCCTGGGCGGCAGGCTGCATGCGGCACTGCTCGAAGAGGTCGACGACCTGGCCCTGCCAGCCGAGGTACAGGCCCGCATTGCCCAGGTACAGCAGCGTCGTGCCGCCACCAGCCAGGATTTCTTCCTGCGCGTGGAAGAGAAGTTTCGCGCCCAGCAGGACCTGATCGCCGGCCTGCCACAGTACCGCGAAAGCCTGCTGGCACTGCTCGACAAGCTGAATTTCGACCCGGCCGCCAGCGCCCTGGAGGTCGGCCCCGGTGACGGCGGCTTCCTGCCGGACCTGGCCCGGCGCTTCGCCCGGGTCACCGCGCTGGACAACAGCCCGACCATGCTCGAACTGGCACGCCAGGTCTGCGAACGTGAGCGTCTGGGTAATGTAAACCTGCAGTTGGCCGATGCACTGGGTGCAACGGATGTGGAAGCCGACTGCGTTGTGCTGAACATGGTCCTGCACCATTTCAGCGATCCGGCCCTGGCCCTGCGCCAGCTGGCCAAACGGGTGAAGGCAGGCGGCAGCCTGCTGGTCACCGAACTGTGCAGCCATGACCAGGGCTGGGCGCGGGAAGCCTGCGGCGACCTCTGGCTCGGTTTTGAACAGGACGACCTGGCCCGTTGGGCCACGGCAGCCGGGCTGGCCCCCGGGGACAGCCTGTACGTGGGCTTGCGTAACGGTTTCCAGATCCAGGTCCGCCATTTTCAGCGGACGGCTGGCGACATACACCATCGGTAAATTTCAGGAACCTTCGAGATGAGCGAATACTCCCTTTTCACCTCCGAGTCCGTGTCCGAAGGGCATCCGGACAAGATCGCCGACCAGATTTCGGACGCCGTCCTTGATGCCATCATCGCCCAGGACAAATACGCCCGCGTCGCCTGCGAAACCCTGGTCAAGACCGGTGTCGCCATCATCGCCGGCGAAGTCACCACTTCGGCCTGGGTCGACCTGGAAGACCTGGTGCGCAAGGTCATCATCGACATCGGCTACAACAGCTCCGACGTTGGTTTCGATGGCGCCACCTGCGCCGTGATGAACATCATCGGCAAGCAGTCGGTGGACATCGCCCAGGGCGTGGACCGCTCCAAGCCGGAAGACCAGGGTGCCGGCGACCAGGGCCTGATGTTCGGCTATGCCAGCAACGAAACCGAAGTGCTGATGCCGGCGCCGATCTGCTTCTCGCACCGCCTGGTCGAGCGCCAGGCCGAAGCGCGCAAGTCCGGCCTGCTGCCATGGCTGCGTCCGGACGCCAAGTCGCAGGTCACCTGCCGTTACGAAAACGGCAAGGTGGTCGGCATCGACGCCGTGGTGCTGTCGACCCAGCACAACCCTGAGGTTTCGCAGAAAGACCTGCAGGAAGCGGTGATGGAGCTGATCGTCAAGCACACCCTGCCTGCCGAACTGCTGCACAAAGGCACCCAGTACCACATCAACCCGACCGGCAACTTCATCATCGGTGGCCCGGTGGGTGACTGCGGCCTGACCGGGCGCAAGATCATCGTCGACTCCTACGGCGGCATGGCCCGCCACGGTGGTGGCGCGTTCTCCGGCAAGGACCCGTCCAAGGTCGACCGTTCCGCCGCCTACGCCGGCCGCTACGTGGCCAAGAACATCGTCGCCGCCGGCCTGGCCGAACGTTGCGAGATCCAGGTGTCCTACGCCATCGGCGTGGCCCAGCCGACCTCCATCTCGATCAACACCTTCGGTACCGGCAAGGTTTCCGACGACAAGATCATCCAGCTGGTGCGCGAGTGCTTCGACCTGCGTCCGTACGCCATCACCACCATGCTCGACCTGCTGCACCCGATGTACCAGGAAACCGCCGCCTACGGCCACTTCGGCCGCGAGCCGCAGCAGAAGACCGTCGGCGACGACACCTTCACCACCTTCACCTGGGAGCGTACCGACCGCGCCCAGTCGCTGCGTGACGCTGCCGGCCTGTAACTTTTCCTGCAGCGCTGGACGAAAGCCCCTGCCGAGTGTTCGGCAGGGGCTTTTTTGTGACATATCGCCTGACAAACCCTGCATGGCACCGCGCACTTCACCTGCCTAGGCTGAGGGCTCCCACACGCCATGCAAGGATGCTGGCCATGCCTCTCGTGCTGTTGTTCGCCCTGCTGTTGATACTCCAGGCCCCACTGACGCAGGCCGGCCAATGCCCGGACTGGAGCCCCCAGCAAGCTGCCGCTGAAACCGCCCAGTTGCGTACCACGCTGGCCCGCTGGGATGACCACTACCATCGCCAGGGCGTTGCGCTGGTGCCCGATGAGTTATACGACCAGAGCCGCCAGCGCCTGGCACACCTGCAGCAGTGCTTTGGCCTGGCGACCACTGCGGCGCCCTTGGCCAGTGCCCGCGGGCCGGTCCCCCACCCGATACCGCATACCGGGGTCGACAAGCTGGCCGACCAGCTGGCCGTGGTGCGCTGGCTGGCCGGCAAGCGCGGGGTCTGGGTGCAGCCCAAGGTCGATGGCGTAGCCGTCTCCCTGGTCTATCGGCAGGGCCGTCTGGTGCAATTGATCAGCCGCGGCGACGGGGTGCAAGGGCATGACTGGAGCCGCCACATCCCGCGGCTGGGTGCGATCACCCGGCAGTTGCCCCAGCCCCTGGACCTGCTGTTGCACGGCGAACTGTACTGGCGCCTGGACGCGCATGTACAAGCCCGGGCAGGCAGCGCCAACGCCCGCGGTACAGTGGCTGGGCTGCTGGCGCGCAAGGTGTTGAGCAACGAACAGGGCAATGGCATCGGCCTGTTCGTCTGGGACTGGCCTCAAGGCCCCGCGCAACAGGCCGAGCGTCTTGCGCAGCTGGCGCAACTGGGCTTTCCCGAAGGCCAGGACTACAGCGTCGCCATCGATACAGCGGAGGACGCAGCCCGCTGGCGCGAGCATTGGTACCGCACCGCCCTGCCTTTCGCCAGCGACGGCGTGATCCTGCGCCTGGGCAGTCGGCCGCCCGCCGAGCGCTGGCAGGCCCGGGCACCCTACTGGATTGCAGCCTGGAAGTACCCCTTCACACGGGCGCTGGCGGAAGTCCGCGAGGTCCGCTTCCGCATCGGCCGTACCGGCAAGGTCACGCCGGTGCTGCAGCTCCTTCCGGTGACCCTCGATGACCGGCGGATCACCCAGGTAAGCCTGGGCTCGCTGGCACGCTGGCAGGGCCTCGATATCCGTCCCGGCGACCAGGTGGCCGTGAGCCTTGCCGGGCTGACCATCCCGCGCCTGGAGCAGGTGCTGCACCGCGCCGTCGAGCGTCAGCCGGTCACCGCGCCAACGCCCGGCCAGTACCACGGCCACAGTTGCTGGCGGGCCGCTGTCGGCTGTGAGGAGCAGTTCGTGGCCCGCCTCTCCTGGCTCAGTGGCAAACAGGGGCTGGCGCTGCCGCGCGTCGGCCCTGGCACCTGGCGCCGGCTGGTGGCAGCCGGGCTGGTGACCTCGATGACCGACTGGCTGCACCTGGATGCCGAACGCCTGGGCCAGGTCACGGGAATCAGCGACATCACTGCAGCGCAGTTGCTGGGCAGCTTCCAACAAGCCCGCTCGCGGCCATTTGCCCAATGGCTGCGCGGGCTAGGCGTGCCCACCCCGGCAGGCGTGCAGCTGGCCGGCGACTGGCCGGACCTGGCCGCGCGCGCAGCCGTCGAGTGGCAAGCCTTGCCCGGTATCGGCGCAAAGCGCGGGCAACAGCTTGTGGAATTCTTCACCAACCTTGAGGTTCAAACCATCGCCAACCAGCTCGGCATGGCCGGCATCGAAGGGTTTCGGGTCGACAGCCAGCACACCAGGCAATGATTTTTTACCAATTTACTTGCAGGGAAATTCCTCGAATCAAGCGGAAAGGCCCGACAAGGGTTTCTAAATGAGCAAAACCAAGGCAGGATTTCCCCCAACTTTTGCTGCCCCGCCCCGTCAAGGAGGCTTTTCATGAAACGTATTTCGACCCTTTTCCTGCTCGCGACACTCGGCCTGGCTGCCGGCGCCGTACAGGCTGCCCAGCCGGATGCCGGCCTGACCGGTTGCGCCGCCAAGCGCAGCGCCATCGAGAACCAGTTGAAGATTGCCCGTGACCAGGGCAACGCCGGCCAGGTCTCAGGGCTGGAAGAGGCGCTGCGTGGGGTCGACAACTGCACCGATGCCAGCCTGCGCAAGGAACGCGAGCAGAAAGTGCTCGAAGCTCGTCACGAGGTGGCACAGCGGGAAAAGGACCTGAAGAAGGCCGAGAAGAAAGGCGATTCCGAGAAGATCAACAAGCGCAAGGACAAGCTGGCCGAATCGCGCAAGGAGCTGCAGGAAGCGGTGGAAGACCTGGACCGCTAAAGCCAGCGGCAACCGCGGTCAATGATTACGAAACTCGCTATGACAGGCCTTGCACGCCGCTTCGACCTTGTCCATCGGCGCCTTCAGCCGGGCAGCGTCAAGTGGCTGACTGCGGGTAGCATCGACCAGTTCGCCAGTGACCCCTTCCAGCTGCCGGGCCAGGTCATGAAAGCGCGCCTGGCGCTCCCAGACCTCGGCGCGCGCACTGCTGTCGCCAGCATCACGCGCCTGTGGAAAGTGCTGCCAGGGCTGATGCGAAAGGTTGTCGAGCTTCAGCGCACCGTCGGCAAACTTCACCCCGTCGAACGGCAGCCGGCCACGCAGCATGCCACCCAGGTCTTCGCTGGTCCTGAGCATGTCCTTGAAGATCACCTTGCGCTTGCCCAGCGGCGAGTTCGGGTCAACCCGCTCGCAACCACTCAAGGCACCGCCCAAGGCCACTGCAGCCAGCAGAACAACGGTCAATCGCTTCAACATCACGCTCACTTCGGCCTACGCAAATGGGCGGCCAGTATCGCCGCCCACGGGCCAAAGACCAATAGCCACATAAAAAACAAGGGCGAATATTCATCTTCGCCGCGACAGGAATACACACATGAAATCAGCCCTGCGCCATCTGGCCTGGACGCTCCCGGTGCTGGCTCTGCTGGCCGGCTGCAACGGCGGCGAGAACGCCCGGCCGGAGCCACACGCCATCGCCACCTATGTCCCGACCACCTGGAAGGACCTGCCGGCTGTCAGTGACGAAGACCTGCTGGCCGGCTTCCATGCCTGGCGCAACGGCTGCGAGAAGCTCAAGCGCGACCCGGTGTGGGCGGCTACCTGCGAAGCCGCCGGCAATGCCACGGCCAGCGCTGCCCAGGTGCGCACCTTCCTGGAGCAGAACCTGGAGGTATATGGCCTGCGTTCCGCCGAGAACAACGCCCATGGCCTGATTACCGGCTACTACGAACCGGTCTACCCCGGCAGCCTCAAGCCGTCGGCAAGCAATCATGTGCCGGTCTACGGCATTCCCGATGACATGATCGTGGTCGACCTGGCCAGCGTGTACCCCGAGCTCAAGGGCAAACGCCTGCGCGGGCGCCTCGACGGGCGGGTGCTCAAGCCTTACGACACCGCCGAGGTCATCAACCGCGACGGCGTCAAGGCGCCGGTGCTGGCCTGGCTGACCGACCCTATGGACCTGCAGTTCTTGCAGGTGCAGGGTTCCGGCAGGGTGCAACTGGAAGACGGCCGCCAGCTGCGCCTGGGCTACGCCGACCAGAACGGCCATCCGTACCGGCCGATCGGGCGCTGGCTGGTGGAACAAGGCCAGCTGAAAAAGGAAGAAGTGAGCATGGGCGCCATCCACGCCTGGGCCCAGGCCAACCCGCAGCGCGTGCCGGAGCTGCTTGCCAGCAACCCCAGCTACGTGTTTTTCAGCACCCGCCCGGACAGCAACGAAGGCCCGCGCGGTTCGCTGAACGTACCGCTGACCGCCGGCTACAGCGTAGCCATCGACCGCAAGGTGATTCCGCTGGGCAGTCTGCTGTGGCTGTCCACCACCCGCCCGGACGGAACCCCGGTGGTACGCCCGGTGGGCGCCCAGGATACTGGAGGGGCGATTACGGGCGAGGTGCGGGCCGACCTGTTCTGGGGCACCGGGCCGGAGGCCGGGGAACTGGCCGGGAACATGAAGCAGCAAGGGCAGATCTGGATGCTGTGGCCCAAGGGCAAGCCGTTGCCTGAGGTGCCCAAGGTACCCTGAAGGTCAAGCGAGCCCTGTGGGGGCGGGTTTACCGGCGAGCAAGACCACGCGGCGCATGACATCGGCTTCGCCGGTGTTCGCGGCCAAAGCCGTCCTCCACAGGGACTGCGGCACTTCTCAGATGGAAACCACGAAAAACGCCACGATCATCGCCATCCCGGCAAACCACACCAGAGAGCGCAGCATGGCCCAGTCCGCCAGGTAGCAGATGATGTAAAGCAGGCGGCTGGTGATGTACATCACCCCCAGCACATCCTGGGTTACCTGTTCGGCATTGCCGACGATATCTGCCACCAGCACCGCCGCGGCAAAGGCCGGAAAGGCTTCGTAACTGTTCTGCTGGGCGGCATGCGCGCGGCGTGGCAGGCCGGAAAGCGTATCCAGGAAAGCGCGCGGATCGTGGTTGTCTCTCAGGCCGAAACGGCCACTGCTCGCCTTGGCGAGCAGCGCGCACAGCGGCGGCAGGACCAGCGCGATAAGGATGCACCACAGGGCAACGGTCATAGGCAGGACTCCTTGTTCAGTCTTCGGGTCAAAGCTTCATTATCAACATGCCGGCCAACACCAGCCCGCAAGCTAGGAGTCTGGGTCCGCCAAAAGGTTCTTTGAGGTAGCGCATGCCCAGCAGTACCACCAGGATAACGCTCAATTCCCGCAGTGCTGCCGCCTCAGCCACCGACCCCAGGTGCATCGCCCACAGCACCAGGGCGTAACTGAGCAGGACGCACAGCCCTACCGCCAGCCCCAGGCGCCACTGCAGGCGCCAGAACAACACGAACGGCGCACGTCGTGCCACGCTGGCCAGCAAGGGGAACGGCCAGGCGCTGAGCAAGGTCAGCCACACCAGGTAATCCCAGGGCTTGCCCCAGAGGCGCACGGCCTGGCCATCAAACCAGGTGTAGCAGCCGATGCACAGGCCAATCAGGGCAACCACCGGCAGCATCGACCAGGGCAGCCGGTCGCCGCCACCGCCCTGCCACAACAGGCAGGCCATGCCACAGGGGATCAGCAGGATGCCGATGATCTGTTGCTGGCTCAGCGACTCGCCGGCAAAGGCCAGGGTCAGTGCCAGCACCACCAAGGGCGACAGCCCGCGCATCAACGGGTAGACCAGCCCCAGGTCGCCCACGCGATAGGCCTGGATCAGCAGGAAGCGGTACAGCTGCTCGGCCAGTGCCGATGCCAGCAACCAGGGCCAGATATTGGCTGGCGGCAGCTCGACGAAGGGCACTGCCAGCACCGCGAAGGCAAGCGCCACCGTGTCCATGCTGCCAATCACCAGCAAGCGTTCGCCGCTGAATTTGATCAGGGTATTCCAGGTCGCATGCAGCAGGGCAGCGACCAGCACCAGGGATGTTGCCAACACGCCTTGTTGTCCTTATGGCTGTTTCTTGCTGGGACTATACAGCGCTCAGGGGGCCGTTGTGGGAGCGGGCACGCCCGCGAAGCTGCGACTAGGTGTATGGCACCGGCTTTGCCGGTGTTCGCGGGCACGCCCGCTTCCACAGGGGACCTCGGTGAGGCGGGTTGACGGGAACGATTGGAACGGATCCGGTCAAACCTTGTGTCCCGAACCCCGCGCCAGGTCATCAAAGAACTGCCCGAGCCATTCGGGTTACGACTTGGAAGCCACTCTTACAGGATTCGGGATGCTTGAATTAGTTGCCGCGTTTATCTGCCTTACCACCCTCCTCACCTATGTAAATTACCGTTTCATCGGCCTGCCCCCCGCCATTGGCGTGATGGTAACGGCGCTGCTGTTTTCCCTGATGCTGCAGGGCCTGAGCCTGATCGGCTTCCCTGGCCTGGAAGCGCGCGTCGAAGGGCTGATGAACCAGATCGACTTCAACGACTTGCTGATGCACTGGATGCTGGCATTCCTGCTGTTCGCCGGCGCCTTGCATGTCAACCTCTCCGACCTGCGCAGCTACCGCTGGCCGATCGGCCTGCTGGCCACCGTCGGTGTGCTGATCGCCACCGTCGTCATCGGCTACCTGTCGCATTGGGTGTTCGCCCTGTTCGGCTGGCAGGTGCCGCTGATCTATTGCCTGCTGTTCGGTGCGCTGATCTCGCCCACCGACCCGATTGCCGTACTGGGCGCGCTGCGTACCGCGAATGCCTCCAAACCGTTGAAAACCACCATCGTCGGCGAGTCACTGTTCAATGACGGCACCGCCGTGGTGGTGTTCACCGTGTTGCTGGGCATCATCCAGCTGGGCGAAACGCCAAGCATGGCCGATACGGCCGTTCTGTTCGCCCGCGAGGCCATCGGCGGCGTAGTGTTCGGAGGGCTGATCGGCTACGCCACCTACCGCATGATCAAGAGTGTCGAGCAATACCAGGTGGAAGTGATGCTGACCCTGGCGCTGGTCATCGGCGGCTCGGCGATGTGCTACGAGCTGCACGTTTCGGCGCCGATCGCCATGGTGGTGGCCGGGCTGATCATCGGTAACCTGGGGCGCAACCTGGCGATGAACGACATGACCCGCCGCTACATGGATGGCTTCTGGGAACTGATCGACGACATGCTCAACGCACTGCTGTTCGCATTGATCGGCCTGGAACTGTTGCTGCTGCCATTCAACTGGATGCACCTGGCGGCCGGCAGCGTGCTGGCGCTGGCGGTGCTGCTGTCGCGGCTGCTGACCGTGGCCCCGGCAATCGTGCTGCTGCGACGCTGGCGCCCGGTACCCAAAGGCACGGTGCGTGTGCTGACCTGGGGTGGCCTGCGCGGTGGGGTGTCGGTGGCCCTGGCTCTGTCGCTGCCACTGGGCGCGGAACGTGACCTGCTGCTGTCGATTACCTACATCGTGGTGCTGTCGTCGATCCTGGTGCAGGGGTTGAGCATCGGACGGGTGGTGCGCAAGGTCAGCGACCAGCCGTGAGCAATAGTGCCGGCCTCTTCGCGGGTGAACCCGCTCCCACAGAATCTCCACTACCTTTCGGGCAGTGAAAACCTTGTGGGAGCGGGTTTACCCGCGAAGAGGCCAGCACCGACAACCGAGATCTATTCGACTGCACTGTCCGGGAACTGGTCCTGGATGTACTTGATCTCGGTCCGCCCATGCGGCGCCGGCAACCCATCCTCGCCCAGGTTTACGAAGACCATCTTGTCGACCGTCAGAATGCTCTTGCGGGTGATCTTGTTGCGCACTTCGCACTTGAGGGTGATCGAGGTACGGCCGAACTCGGTGGCTGTGATACCCAGTTCGATGATGTCGCCCTGGCGCGAGGCACTGACGAAGTTGATTTCCGATATGTACTTGGTCACCACGCGCTGGTTGCCCAGCTGGACGATGGCGTAGATCGCCGCCTCTTCGTCGATCCAGCGCAACAGGCTGCCACCGAACAGCGTGCCATTGGGGTTGAGGTCTTCGGGTTTAACCCACTTGCGGGTATGAAAGTTCATCTGTACTCCTGACCTGCTTGGCTACGGTGTAGCAATGATGGCAGAGCGGCCGGCGTCGCTCCATTGAACATCGACTATCGTCGCGATTAATCGACAGAAAACCTTGGGCAAGCCGGCGGTCACGGCTATAATCTCCGCCGCTTCACATGGTTGCCCACAGCGGTGCCATGCCCGCCACCTGTCCGAGGGGCGCTGCAGCAGGCTAGGCCTGTCAGGCTCGGATGGGGCGTTGTCCGCTCCCGCGGACGCTCAACGCACAACGGCGCCCATTCGCACACTACGAATGGAGGCTCTCATGAGCGCTGCAAACATGCCTGCTGGTTTTACCGATTACAAAGTCGCCGACATCTCCCTGGCCGCCTGGGGCCGTCGCGAAACCATCATCGCCGAATCGGAAATGCCTGCACTGATGGGCCTGCGCCGCAAGTACCTGGCCGAGCAACCGCTCAAGGGTGCGAAAATCCTGGGCTGCATCCACATGACCATCCAGACCGCCGTGCTGATCGAAACCCTGGTCGCCCTGGGTGCCGAAGTGCGCTGGTCGTCGTGCAACATCTTCTCCACCCAGGACCAGGCCGCCGCGTCCATCGCCGCCGCCGGTATCCCGGTGTTCGCCTGGAAAGGTGAAACCGAGCAAGAGTACGAGTGGTGCCTGGAGCAGACCATCCTCAAGGATGGCCAGCCATGGGACGCCAACATGGTCCTCGACGACGGTGGCGACCTGACCGAACTGCTGCACAAGAAGTACCCGCAGGTACTGGAGCGCGTGCACGGCATCACCGAAGAAACCACCACTGGCGTGCACCGCCTGCTGGACATGCTGGCCAAGGGCGAGCTGAAAGTCCCGGCGATCAACGTCAACGACTCGGTCACCAAGAGCAAGAACGACAACAAGTACGGTTGCCGTCACAGCCTGAACGACGCCATCAAGCGGGGTACCGACCACCTGCTGTCGGGCAAGCAAGCCCTGGTGATCGGCTACGGTGACGTGGGCAAGGGCTCGGCCCAGTCCCTGCGCCAGGAAGGCATGATCGTCAAGGTCACCGAGGTCGACCCGATCTGCGCCATGCAGGCCTGCATGGACGGTTTCGAAGTGGTTTCGCCGTTCATCGACGGGATCAACAACGGCACCGAAGCCAGCATCGACAAGGCCCTGCTGGGCAAGATCGACCTGATCGTGACCACCACCGGCAACGTCAACGTCTGCGACGCCAACATGCTCAAGGCCCTGAAGAAGCGCGCCGTGGTCTGCAACATCGGCCACTTCGACAACGAGATCGACACCGCCTTCATGCGCAAGAACTGGGCCTGGGAAGAGGTCAAGCCGCAGGTGCACAAGATCCACCGCACCGGCGCCGGCAGCTTCGACCCCCAGAATGACGACTACCTGATCCTGCTGGCCGAAGGCCGCCTGGTCAACCTGGGTAACGCCACCGGTCACCCAAGCCGCATCATGGACGGCTCGTTCGCCAACCAGGTACTGGCTCAGATCTTCCTGTTCCAGCAGAAGTTCGCCGACCTGTCGGCCGAAAAGAAAGCCGAACGCCTGACCGTTGAAGTGCTGCCGAAGAAGCTTGACGAAGAAGTGGCCCTGGAAATGGTCCGCGGCTTCGGCGGCGTGGTCACCCAGCTGACCCAGCAGCAGGCCGACTACATCGGTGTCACCGTGGAAGGCCCGTTCAAGCCGGACGCCTACCGCTACTAAGCGGCAAGTTTCAGGCGGCAGGCAGGTGCAGACCGCGCCGATGCCGCCTGAAGCCCAGGCTCAAACTTCTTGAACGATGCCCAAGCCAGATCGGCCATCACCGATCTGGCTTCTATTTGCAGCTTGCCGCTTGCAGCTGGCTGCCAGAGGAACGTCCGATGTCCCAGGAACGCCGCTACAGTTTCGAGTTCTTCCCGACCAAGACCGATGCCGGCCATGAAAAGCTGATGGGCGTCGCCCGCCAGTTGGCCGCCTACAATCCGGATTTCTTCTCCTGTACCTACGGTGCCGGTGGCTCGACCCGCGACCGCACGCTGAACACCGTGCTGCAGCTGGAAAGCGAAGTGAAGGTACCTGCCGCACCGCACCTGTCGTGCGTGGGCGACACCAAGGCTGAACTGCGCGGCCTGCTGGCCGAGTACAAGGCCGCAGGCATCAAGCGTATCGTCGCCCTGCGTGGCGACCTGCCATCGGGCATGGGCATGGCCAGTGGCGAATTGCGCTACGCCAGCGACCTGGTCGAGTTCATCCGCCAGGAAAGCGCTGACCACTTCCATCTGGAAGTGGCTGCCTACCCCGAGATGCATCCACAGGCGCGCAACTTCGAGGCCGACCTGGCCAATTTCGTGCACAAGGTCAAGGCCGGTGCCGACAGCGCCATCACCCAGTACTTCTTCAACGCCGACAGCTACTTCTATTTCGTCGAGCGTGCGCAGAAACTGGGCGTGGATATCCCGGTGGTGCCCGGCATCATGCCGATCACCAACTACAGCAAGCTGGCACGCTTCTCCGACGCCTGTGGCGCCGAGATCCCGCGCTGGATCCGCAAGCAACTGGAAGCCTATGCCGACGACACCGCCAGCATCCAGGCATTCGGCGAAGAAGTGATCACCCGCATGTGCGAACAATTGCTGCAAGGCGGTGCACCGGGCCTGCACTTCTACACCTTGAACCAGGCCGAACCGAGCCTGGCCATCTGGAACAATCTGAAGCTGCCACGCTGAAATTTTTTGCAAAATCTGTTTAAGATCCGATTAAGGCTTTGGTCATAGACTAAAGCCTTATTCATTTTCGGGTTACACAGGTCTTGCCTGCCATGCAGCACTCGCATCCACAGCTCGTCTACCTGGCTTTTGGCCCGGCGACCTACCACCAAGAAGCCTGCTTCAGCATCATCAGCGCCCTGGCCCATCTGGACTCGGCAGCAGGCGAAGCCATGGACATCCAGGTCTATACCGACAATCCGCAACCCTATGCCGGCCTGCCGGTCACCGTGCACTTGCTGGACGAAGCGACGCGCCAGGCATGGAACGCCCCTCACGGCTACCATTTCCGCAGCAAGCACGTGCTGTTGCGCCAGGTATTGCAGCAGCACCCGCTGGCCGTGCTGATCGACACCGATACGTTCTTCCGCAAGTCGCCGCTCGAGCTGTTCGCCCGGGTAGCCCCGGGCCGCCTGCTGTGCAACGCCATCGGCGCACGCTACGGCAGCAACCAGAAATGCCTGCTGTACAAGAACCTGCTGGCCATCCTCGAATCCCGCGGCCTTGCCGATTGCCAGATGCCGCTGGTCAACTCCGGGGTGATCGGCCTCACCGCCGAAGATGCAGGCACCCTGGACCGCTCCATCGCCATGATGGACGAGTTCCACCCGTTGGCCCGCGAGGCCTATACCCTCGAGGAGTTCTGCCTGGCGGTGGCGGCCTACCGCACGCTGGAGCTGGCCGAATGCACCGATGTCATCCACCACTACTGGAGCCGCAAGGCGCAGTTCCGCGCCAAGATCCAGGCCTGGCTGCGCAAGCACGGCCACGACCCGCTGAGCCACTCGGCGCTGGCCGACGTACCCCTGGTCAACGACCAGCTGCCACGGCCGCCGGCCCTGCAACGCCTGGGCTACAAGGCACTGAGCATGACCCTGCCCAGCCATGAACGGCAGTTCGCCCGCGAGCTGCTGTATGGCTGCTACCCCTACCCCAACGAGTTCGACCGCGCCTGCGCACCGGCCTGGTGGGACAAGGCCCTGGAAAACCTCAATGCGCGTAATGGCCACATGCAGCCCGAGCAACTGCGTCAGTGCCTGCGCCACCCTGGGTTGCGCCTGACACTGGGCGAGCGACGCAAGGACATCGAGGCGCATCTGCTGCGATCTTCGCAGGGCTGAAGCGCCTGCCGGAGCGGCCTTGCGTCGCAATCGGGCCGCAGAGCGGCCCCAGATCCCGCCGAGGCCGCGTTGCAGCCCCGCCCACTCTGGAGGTCGGGGCGCTGGTCTTGAACAGACCGAGCTTGTAATCTCCGGCCATGCCGTACGTCGCCCGTCTGTTGTGGATCCTCTTGTTCGCCTGCCTGAGCCCCCTGGCCCTGGGCGAGCGCCTGCGCCTGGTGACCGATGACTGGGCCCCCTATGTCTACCTGCATGACGGTCAGCTGCGCGGCATCGACTACGAAGTCACCACCCGGGTGTTCGCACGCCTCGGCGTCGAGGTGGACGTGCAGATCCTGCCGTGGAAGCGCTGCCTGGCAATGATCGAGCAGGGCCTGGCCGACGGCATCCTCGACGTATTCCAGAACGAGTCACGCCAGCCCTACCTGGTTTACGCCGCCGAGCCGATGTCGGATGTCGAGTTCGTCCTGTTCCAGGCCAGCGCACGTCGCCATCCGGTCAGCACGCTGGGGGATCTCGCCGGCTTCACCGTCGGCACTTCGCCCGGCTACAGCTATGGTGCAGCGTTCAACGAGGCCGCCTACTTCAAACGCGAAGCCGCCCCTAGCCACGAAGCCAACTTCGGCAAGCTGGTCCTGGGCCGCATCGACCTGGCCGTCACCGACCGCAGGGTCGGCCATTACCTGCTGCAGCACCTGGGCCTGCAACAGCAGGTCGAGGTGTTGCCGCTGGTGATCAACCGCCAGGCGCAATACCTGGCCCTGGTACGCAAGCCGGGGCGCGAGTTGCTGGCCCAGGCCTTTGCCAAGGAACTGCGGCGTTTCAAGCAGGAACCGGCCTACGCGGCAATCAGCCGGCGCTACACAGGCGACATCGGGAACATTCCCAACGCCGTTGAGCAGCAGGAAAGCAGCACGGCGCGATAGCTCTGTTATACTCGGGCCTTCCCGCCCGGCTCACGCCCGGACGCTCGGCCTCGCAACAGGCATCCCGATCGGCATCGACGCACCTTTTGGCGTCCACCCTCCGTTACTTGGATGTGCAGTGAAAGCCCAGCTGGACCGGACGCGATCGCATCCCACCGATGCCCGTCGCGCCAGGCAGAACATCCCACACGGGCCCAGCCCACACGAGAACAGGATTGCCCATGTCCTTTGCTTCCCTCGGTCTCTCCGAGGCTCTTGTCCGCGCTATCGAGGCTGCGGGCTACACCCAGCCGACCCCCGTGCAACAGCGGGCGATTCCCGCCGTGTTGCAAGGCCGCGACCTGATGGTCGCCGCACAGACAGGTACTGGTAAAACCGGCGGTTTCGCCCTGCCGATCCTTGAGCGCCTGTTCCCGGCCGGCCACCCCGACAAGTCGCAGCGCCACGGCCCACGCCAACCCCGCGTGCTGGTCCTGACCCCGACCCGCGAACTGGCGGCCCAGGTGCATGACAGCTTCAAGGTCTATGCCCGTGATCTGCCTTTGGTCAGCGCCTGCATTTTCGGCGGCGTCGGCATGAACCCGCAGATCCAGGCCATTGCCAAGGGTGTCGACGTACTGGTCGCCTGCCCGGGGCGTCTGCTCGACCTGGCCGGCCAAGGCAAGGTCGACTTGGCCCACGTGGAAATCCTGGTGCTCGACGAAGCCGACCGCATGCTCGACATGGGCTTCATCCATGACGTCAAGAAGGTCCTCGCCCGCCTGCCGGCCAAGCGCCAGAACCTGCTGTTCTCGGCCACTTTCTCCAAGGACATCACCGACCTCGCCGACAAGCTCCTGCACAACCCGGAGCGAATCGAGGTGACCCCGCCGAACACCACCGTCGAGCGTATCGAGCAGCGTATCTACCGCCTGCCCGCCAGCCACAAGCGCGCCCTGCTGGCGCACCTGATCACCCTGGGTGCCTGGGAACAGGTGCTGGTATTCACCCGCACCAAGCATGGCGCCAATCGCCTGGCCGAATACCTGGAAAAGCACGGCCTGACCGCTGCCGCGATCCACGGCAACAAGAGCCAGAATGCCCGTACCAAAGCCCTGGCCGACTTCAAGGCCAACAGCGTGCGGGTTCTGGTCGCTACTGACATCGCCGCCCGTGGCCTGGACATCGACCAGCTGCCCCACGTGGTCAACTTCGAGCTGCCGAACGTCGAGGAAGATTACGTTCACCGTATCGGCCGTACCGGCCGTGCCGGGCGCTCGGGCGAGGCCATTTCCCTGGTCGCGCCGGATGAAGAGAAGCTGCTCAAGAGCATCGAACGGGTGACCAAGCAGAAGATCCCGGATGGCGACCTGATGGGCTTCGACGCCAGCCAGGTAGAAGCGGAAAAGCCGGAAGTACGCGAACGCCCGCAGAACAACGGCCGTGGCGGGCGTAACCAGCAGGCCCGTGGCGAAGGTAGCAAAGACGCCAACGGTGGCCGCAAGGACAAGGGCAAGGATAAAGGCAAGGCCAAGCAGCAGGCTGCGGACAAGCCCGCTGACAAGGAAAAGGCCGGCGACAAGCCACAACAACGCAAACCGCGCGACAAGAAGCCGCGTCAGCAGCAACAAGCCAGCGCCAGCGTGCCGAAAGTGCCTGCCGACCGGGATCCGGAAGAGTTCCTGGATGACGATATCGACAATTTCGGTAACCGTGCCGACTACGTCAGCCCGTATCAAAATGGCAAGAGCCAGGGCCCTAACCGCCGTCCGGGCGGCAATGCCGGCCAAGGCAACGGCCAGCGCAGCAACAGCGGCGGCCAAGGTCGTACAGGTGGTCAGCAGCGTAGCGGCAGCGGCGGCGGCGGCGAGAAGCGCCCGCCCCGCGCCAACAACGGTGGCGGTGCCCGTCGTGATGGCGGCGCTGGCCGTGGCCGCCCGGCCCGTGATGATGCAGCCCGGCAGGAACCGGCCGTGCGTAACCCGCGCCAGCCGGAAAAACAACCGGTGATCATCCGCAAGGAATCCAAGCTCGACCGTTACCCGACGCCGGAGCAACTGGATGACCTGCCAAGCCGCCCGCGCGGTGAGCGCCCGGCACTGCTGACCCGCAAGGGCTGACAGTTACAAATACCGAAGGGCTGCCCCGCAGCCCTATCGCGACACAAGGCCGCTGCTACAGGATTACGCTATTCCTGTAGCAGCGGCCTTGTGTCGCGATAGGGCCGCAAAGCGGCCCCTCGGTCTTCAGCAGGTCTGAATTACTTCTGCTTGACACCTTCGAGACTGATATCCAGGTCCAGGGTCTGCGAAGTAGCGCCCGGCCCTTTGATACCGAAGTCATTCAGGTTCAGCGTGGTGGTGGCGTTGAAACCGGCACGCTCTCCACCCCATGGGTCCTTGCCCTCACCATTGAAGGTGGCCTTGAAGGTCACCGGCTTGGTCACGCCGTGCAGGGTCAGGTCGCCGGTCACGTCAGCAGTCTTGTCGCCAGTCGGCTTGACGCTGGTGGAGACGAACTTGGCTTCCGGGTACTTCTTCACGTCGAGGAAGTCGGCGCTGGCGATGTGCTTGTCACGCTCGGCGTGGTTCGACCACAGGCTGGCGGTTTTCAGGTCGACGTTGATCTTGCTGGCTTCAGGCTTGGCACTGTCCCAGCTGAAGTTGCCGTCGAAGTCCTTGAAAGTACCGTGGATGAAGCTGTAGCCCAGGTGGCTGATTTTCCAGTCGACAAAGGCGTGCTGGCCTTCCTTGTCGATCTTGTACTCGGCCGCCATGGCCTGGCCAGCGGAGATCAGTGCGGTACCGAGCGCCAGAGCGGCAAAAGTCTTTTTCAACATCCTTACTTCCTTCCTATGCAATTGAGGTTGAGAGTCAAGCTTTGCGGCCCAGCATGCGGGTCAGGGTCGCGTCACGGTCGATGAAATGGTGCTTGAGGGCTGCCAAGGCATGCAGTACGGCAAAAATCACCAGGCCCCAGGCCAGCCACAGATGAATCACGCCAGCCAGGTCTGCCTGGTCCGGCAGGTCGCTGACCAGTGCCGGCACTTCGAACAGGCCGAACACCGGAATACCGACGCCATCGGCGGTAGAGATCAGGTAACCGGCGATCATTACCGCGAACAGCCCGAGGTACAGTGCCAAATGGCCCAGTTTGGCGGCCAGGCGGGTGAATGCGCCGTGAGTGGCCGGTGCCGGTGGCGGCGGGCTGATGAAACGCCAGACCACCCGCAGCAGCATCACCGCCAGCAGCACCAGGCCGATGCTCTTGTGCAGGTCCGGGCCAGCCTTGCGCCAAGGGCTGTAGTAGTCGAGGCCGACCATCCACAGGCCCAGGCCGAACAGGCCGAAGACTGCCAGAGCCACGCCCCAGTGCAGGACGATGCTGACTACGCCGTAGCGAGAAGGTGAGTTGCGCAGTTGCATGTTGACGTGTTCCCCGTGAAAGCTGTGCACAGACTAACGCGTAACGTATCGAAGAAAAGCGGAAAAAATTGCTTCGGATTATCAGTAAATCCGATATGAATTCTGAAACCTTCCTATTAAGGAAACATTAACGATAGCCGGGACGTTGCTGGTTGCCAGTGTCGGCCCTTTCGTGGGGAAACCCGCCCGTGCCGGAGCTGTAGAGTCCGGCACGGGCAATCGATCAACCAGCCTTGGCCTGGGAATTGGCCACAGCTTTCTTGGCCGGCTCGGACTTGGCCGTTGCCTTCCGGGGCTCGGCTGGCTTGTGCGCCGGCTTGTGCGCCGGGGCATGCTTGGCCGGTGCCGCTTTGGTCGCAGCAGGCTTGGCCGCCGCGTCCTTGGCCACAGGTGCTGGTGCAACCGGGGTTGGCGCGGCTTGCGGCGCTGGCGCAGGTGCCGGTGCCACTTCCTCGGCCTTGGCAACCGGCTCGGCCTTCACCTCAGGCTTGTCCGCCGCACCGAACAGGCGCGAGAAGAAGCCCGGCTTGTCCGACTTGTCCTGCTTGGCCTCTTCGGGCTTGTTCGGCTCGGCTTTGACAGGGGCCTTGTCAGCCTTGTCGTCCTTGTCGGAAGCACCGCCGAACATGTTCGAGAAGAACCCACCTTTGCTCTGCTTGGCCGCCCCGGCGCCTGCCGCTGCAGCTGCTGCCACCGGTGCCGCCTTGGCCGGGTCGAACGACTTGCCCGCCAGCAAGTCCTGGACCTGGCTCGCCGCGCGCTGGCCACTACGCAGGGCACCTTCCAGGGTGCCCGGGTAGAGGGCGTCGGTATGCTCACCGGCAAAGGTGATGCGCTGCACCGGGCGCTCCCACAAGCGCCAGTACTTGCTGATCTGCCCCGGCCCGTAGGCCAGGTAGGCGCCGCCGGTACCGGCGTCGGTGCTGTAGCGCTTGACCTCGTAGCCGGTGAACGCGCCGCGGGCCTGCGGGTAGAACGCATGCAGGCGGATCAGCACCTGGTCGACCATCTGCTTGTCGCCGAACGCCTGCAACAGGCGGGCATTGTCCCCCGACAGGTTGATCACCACGTTGGCGCCACCCTTGAGCGCTGGCTCGATCCACAGCATGCCCAGGCCGGCGTTGCTGAAGATTTCACCCGACATGCGCGCGCGGCTTTCCCAGACGGGCTTCTTGAACTTCAGCATCAGCTGGTCGCGCCAGCCATAATTGGTGCCCTTTACCGCCGCCAGGTGCTGGCCGTCCAGGCTCGGGGTCATCTGGATCTTGGCCAGCGCGCGCAGCGGCACGGCCATCACCAGATAATCCGCCTGGTAACCGACGCTGCCGACCTTGACCGTGACGCCGTCCTTGTCCTGGACGATGGCCGTCACCGGCGAGCTGGTCTTGATGGTCTTCAGCTGCTTGACGAAGGCCTGGGCCAGCACCGGGCTGCCGCCCGGCAGGCGCGCAGCGCGCAGGTCACGGTCGCTGACGCCTCGGTAAACGCGGTTCTGCTGAGCGAAGTACAGCAGCGACAGGCGCGACGGTTCATCGTAGCGGGTACGGATCTGCTGGTTGATCAGCTGGCGGGCAGTGGCCGGCAGCTGCAGCTTGTCCAGCCAGGTGGAAACGTTGATCTGGTCGAGGGCGAACAGCGTGCTGGTGGCCTGCGGATTCAGCGGGTCATCGATCGAGCGGGCCAGGTCGTCGAGGGTTTTCTCGTAGCGCTTGAGTGCCTCGGCAGTGGCCGGCTGCTTGCTGGCCAAGTCGTTGGCACTGAAATACTCACCGTCGATCAGGTAGCCGGGGGTACGCACGAATTCAGGTGCCGGCAGTGTTTCAAGCTTGAAACGGTCCAGGTACTGGTTGAGCACCGGCTGCGCCTTGGCATTGCCGATCCACTCGCTGGTGGCCAGGCCCGAGCGCCCGCCCATGCCTGGCTTGGCTTCCAGCAGCGTTACCTGCCAGCCCTTGTTCTGCAGCTCATAGGCGGCCGTCAGGCCCGCCAGGCCGCCACCCACGACGATCGCCGAGGGTGTCTTGTCCTTTGCCAGCGCGGCGCCGCTGGACACACCAATCAATACCAACGCGCACAGGCGCACCCAAGCAGCAGCCATGTCGGCGAACTCCGAGTCAGGGGTTACAGTAACGAGTAGAGGCGGGAATGCCCCGAGAGAAATGCGTTAAGAATACGTCAGGTCTGTCAGCCCTGCCAGCACAGCGACATCAAGTGCCTTTGCCAGATCACTTTTTTGCCGCTAGCGCGGTCACCGGCACGGTCGAAGGCGGCGGCCCCCACCGCCGTTGAAGCGCAGCGGTTGTCCTGCCCTGCGGCATTGCTTAGGCTTACGCGGTCGAACCAAGCCGCAAGCCAGGAGAAGTGCCGATGGGCCTCAATGACCAGTGGATGCAACGTGACCTCAAGGTCCTGTGGCACCCCTGTACCCAGATGAAAGACCACGAGCAGCTGCCGCTGATCCCGATCCGGCGCGGCGAAGGCGTGTGGCTGGAAGACTTCGAAGGCAAGCGCTACCTGGATGCGGTGAGCAGCTGGTGGGTCAACGTGTTCGGCCATGCCAACCCGCGTATCAACCAGCGCATCAAGGACCAGGTCGACCAGCTGGAGCACGTGATCCTGGCCGGTTTCAGCCACCAGCCGGTGATCGAGCTGTCCGAGCGCCTGGTGGCCATGACCCCGGCCGGGCTCGACCGGGTGTTCTATGCCGACAATGGTTCGTCGTGCATCGAAGTGGCGCTGAAGATGAGCTTCCACTATTGGCAGAACGTCGGCAAACCAGACAAGAAGCGCTTCGTCACCCTGACCAACAGCTACCACGGCGAAACCATCGCTGCCATGTCGGTCGGCGATGTGCCGCTGTTCACCGAAACCTACAAGGCATTGCTGCTCGATACCCTCAAGGTGCCCAGCCCCGATTGCTACCTGCGCCCCGACGGCATGAGCTGGGAAGAGCACTCGCGCAACATGTTCCAGGCCATGGCGCAGACCCTGGCCGAACACCACGCCTCGATCAGTGCAGTGATCGTCGAGCCGTTGATCCAGGGCGCCGGCGGCATGCGCATGTACCACCCGGTGTACCTCAAGCTGCTGCGCGAGGCCTGCGACCGCTACGACGTGCACCTGATCCACGATGAGATCGCCGTGGGCTTCGGCCGCACCGGCACGATGTTCGCCTGCGAGCAGGCTGGCATCCGCCCGGATTTCCTGTGCCTGTCCAAAGCCCTGACCGGTGGCTATCTGCCGCTGGCCGCCTGCCTGACCACCGACAAGGTCTACCAGGCGTTCTACGACGACTACCCGACCCTGCGCGCATTCCTCCACTCGCACAGCTATACCGGCAACCCGCTGGCCTGTGCTGCGGCACTGGCGACGCTGGACATCTTCGAACAGGACAACGTGATCGAAGCCAACAAGGCCCTGGCTGCGCGCATGGCCAGCGCCACCGCGCACCTGGCCGAGCATGCCCATGTCGCGGAAATCCGCCAGACCGGCATGGCCCTGGCCATCGAGATGGTCAAGGAAAAGGCTGGCAAGGTCGCCTACCCGTGGCAGGAGCGACGCGGCCTGAAGGTATTCGAGCATGCCCTGACCCGTGGCGCCCTGCTGCGCCCGCTGGGCAGCGTGGTGTATTTCCTGCCGCCCTATGTGATCACCCCGGAGCAGATCGACTTCCTGGCCGAAGTGGCCAGCGAAGGTATCGACATCGCCACCCGCGAAAGCGTCAGCGTGGCGGTACCGGCCAACTTCCACCCCGACTTCCGCGACCCGGGCTAGGCTTGCTCGCCTGACCGCATACCCCCTGCAGGCGCGGCCTTGGGTCGCGCCTGCAAGGGACGAGTACACCATTTCCTACGAGCCCCCCATGAGACTGTCCCGCTTCTTCATCGACGCCCCCCTGAGCCTCGGCGAGCACGACCTGCCCGAAGCCCAGGCCCACTACATCGGCCGCGTGCTGCGCATGGCCCCCGGCGACGCCGTGCAGCTGTTTGACGGCAGCGGTCAGGAGTACCGTGGCCAGTTGCTCGAAGTGGGCAAGAAGACCGTACGCGTCAGCCTCGACCAGGCCCTCGCCGGCCAGGCTGATTCACCGTTGCATGTCCACCTCGGCCAGGGGCTGTCCCGTGGCGAGCGTATGGACTGGGCGATCCAGAAGGCCACCGAGCTGGGGGTAAAAGAAATCACCCCGATCGTCAGCGAACGTTGCGAAGTACGGCTGAAGGACGAGCGTGCCGACAAGCGTCTGGCCCACTGGCGCCAGGTAGCGATCAGCGCCTGCGAGCAATGCGGTCGCTCGACCTTGCCGCTCATTCACCCGCCAGGGACCCTGGACGAATGGCTCAGCAGCACCAGGGCCGACCTGAAACTGGTGCTGCACCCGGTTGCCGAGCCGCTCACCCGCCATGCCAGGCCGGCCACCCTGGCCTTCCTGATCGGCCCCGAAGGCGGCTTGAGCGAAGCAGAGATCGACCAGGCCAAAGCCGCCGGTTTCCATGCCGCGCGTCTCGGCCCACGGGTCCTGCGCACCGAAACCGCGCCCGTGGTGGCCCTGTCGGTGGCGCAGCAGTTGTGGGGCGACTTCTGACTAACGCACATAGAACGACACCGCCACGAAGTGCATGAGGCTGCCGGCAATCACGAACAGGTGCCAGATGCCGTGCCAGTGGCGGAAGCGGCTGTCGAAAGCAAAGAAGATGATGCCGACGGTGTAGAACACACCACCGGCGGCCAGCCAGGCGAAACCGGCGGTACCCAGCGCATGCAGCAGTGGCTGCACCGCCACCAGCACGATCCAGCCCATCAGCGCATAGATGATGATCGACAGGACCCGCGCTTCGGAGCGCGGCTTGATCTCCTGCAGCATGCCGATTAGCGCCAGCCCCCAGACGATGCCGAACAGGCTCCAGCCCCACGGGCCGCGCAAGCTGACCAGGCAGAACGGCGTGTAGCTGCCGGCGATCAGCAGGTAGATCGACAGGTGGTCGAGCTTGCGCATGATCACCTTCGCCCGCCCGCGGGTGCTGTGGTACAGGGTAGAGATGCTGTACAGCAACAGCAGGGTGCTGCCGTAGATGGAAAAGCTGACGATCTTCCACGGGTCACCTTGCAGGCCCGCGGCCACGATCAGCCAGATGGCACCGATACAGGCCAGGACGGCACCGATCAGGTGGGTCCAGGCGTTGAAGCGTTCACCGTAGTACATGCAAACACAGACCTCCTGCGCTGGGCTGGGTTCCTGCGCCAGTCCGCTCCGGCCCTATCGCGCCCCGTCAGGCCAGGACGCGCCTACAACGACCTCAGCCAAACGTCCAAACGCTTTGTCTCACATCCTAGCCAAGCTCAGGTTGCAAATCAGCGTCACGCACCAGCCGCTCCAGCCCGACCAGGTCCGGCACCCGCGCCACCTGCTCGCCCACCTGCACGGCCGCCAGCTCCAGCCGGCCCAGCGCCACATCCACGTAGTTGAGCTGGCTGTCGAGCTTGCACGAGCGCGGGATATCCTGCAGCAGCAGCGCCAGGTAGCGCAGGCCGGTATCGCCCAGGGCATTCAGCACCACCACACGCGCCCGCTCACCGCAAGGCGTTTCGCCACCGCAGGCAGCCTCGAAGCCGATCAGCGGCAGGCGTTGCTGACGCCAATCGATCCAGCCAAGGTGCCAGGCCGGTTCGCCGCGCTGGCACAGTACGTTGCGCTGGCCGCTCAACTCGGCCACCGCGACGTTGGGCAACACCAGGGTGCGGTCGCCCAACGGCAGCAACAACCCGGTCAGGCTGCTGCGCTGGCCGGCGATCAGTTCAAGCATGGGTCTGGCTCCAGTGGGCGATGCTCTGCAACAGGACCGACTCCTGATACGGCTTGCCAAGGTATTCGTTGACGCCGATGGCCATGGCGCGGTCGCGGTGCTTCTGCCCGGTGCGCGAGGTGATCATGATGATCGGCAGGTCCTTCAGCCGCACGTCACGGCGGATGCGCGTGGCGACCTCGAAACCATCCATGCGCGGCATCTCGATATCCAGCAGCAGCACATCCGGGCGGTGCTCTTCCAGCAGGGCCATGGCATCGACCCCGTCCTTGGCCGTCAGCACGCTCATGCCGTGACGCTCGAGCAGGCGACTGGTGACCTTGCGCACGGTGACCGAGTCGTCCACCACCATCACCAGCACAGCCCGCCGTGGTGCCGGCCCGAGCACCTGGCGCTGCGCCGCACCACCACCCGGCAGGCGCGCCAGGCGCCGCTGCTGGCCACGCAACTGGCCCAACAGGTCGAGAATCAGCACCACCCGACCATCGCCCAGCAATGTCGCCCCCGACAACCCGGCAACCGCAGCAAACTGCGGCCCCAGGCTCTTCACCACGATTTCGCGGCTGGGCGACAGGGCATCTGCCTGGATCGCGAACGATTGTTCCTGGGAATGCACCAGCAGCACTGGCAGCGGCACACTTTGCCCGAGCAAGGCCGGGCGCGGCATGCCCTGCAGCAACTCGCCCAGATAACGCAGTTCGTATTCATGACCGGCGTACACATAACGCGGTGTATCCAGTTGGTAGCACGCCGCCAGTTCAGCGGGCGGCACGCGGACGATGCCTTCGATGGTGTTCAGCGGAATGGCGTACTGCTCTTCGCCCAGGTGCACCATCAACGCACGGTTGACCGACACGGTGAACGGCAGGCGAATCAGGAAGCGCGCGCCCTTGCCCTGGGCCGACTCGATGCTCATCGAGCCGCCCAGTTGCTTGACCTCCTCGTGCACCACGTCCATGCCCAGGCCACGCCCGGAAATCTGGGTGATCTTCTCCGCAGTGGAAAAGCCCGGGCGCAGGATGAACTGCAGGATCTCGTGATCGCTCAAGTGCGCCTGCGGGTCCAGCAGGCCGCGCTTGATGGCCTTGCGTCGCACCGCTTCCAGCGGCACGCCGGCGCCGTCATCGGTCATTTCGATGACGATGTCGGCGCCTTCATGCAACAGATTCAGGTGGATGGTGCCCTGCTCCGGCTTGCCGGCGGCCAGGCGCACTTCCCGGCTCTCCAGGCCGTGGTCGACGGCGTTGCGCAGCATGTGCTCCAGCGGTGCCACCATGCGTTCGAGCACGCTGCGGTCCAGCTCGCCTTCGGCGTTGCCGACCACCAGTTCCACCTGCTTGCCCAGCTCGCTGGCCACCTGCCGCACCACACGCTGCAAGCGCGGCACCAGGCGTTCGAAGGGCACCATCAGGGTGGCGGTGAGGCCTTCCTGCAACTGGCTGTTCACCCGCGCCTGCTGTTGCAGCAGGCTGTGCGCCTCCTGGGCACGCTGGGCCAGGGTTTCCTTGAGGTCGAGCAAGTCCGAGGCAGATTCGAACAGGGCCCGCGACAGCTGCTGCAGCTGTGAATGACGGTCCATCTCCAGGGGGTCGAAGTCGTCATAGGCATCGCCTTCGATCTGCTGCCGGCTGGAAATCCGCCCCTGGGTCTCGATGTCCAGGCGCAACAACTGGTCGCGCATGCGCTCGAGTGTGGTTTCCATCTCGTGGAGGGTGAACTGGGCATCGTTGACCTGCTGTTCGATGCGCCCGCGGATGACGGAGTGTTCACCGGCCAGGTTGCCGAGCTCGTCGAGCAGCTCGGCATCGACCTTGACCATGTCGCCTGGCGCCCGCTCCGGAACCGCCGCTGGCGCCTCGCTGGCAGCCGCACCGACCGGTCCCTGGCCGGCAGCACTGTCGGTCAGCGCCGCGCTGCTGAAGTTGCGGATGTAGTCGATCAGCGCCGTGGCGGCATGCAGCGGCTGGCCCAGGCGCACGGCATCGAGCATGTGCGCCAGGCGGTCATGGCAGTTCTGCAACAGGGCGAACAACGGCGCACTCGGCGGCAGGCGCCCCGCGGCCAGCAGCTCGTAGAGAAACTCCAGCTCATGGGCCAGGTCGCCGATTGGCGCGATCTCGACCATGCGTGCCACACCTTTGAGGGTGTGCAGGTCGCGCATGAGGTTGTCCACCTCGACGCTGCTGCGCGGGTCGGCCTGCCAGCGTGCCAGCGCTGCGGCGGCGCTCTCGACGATATCCGAGCTTTCTTCGAGGAACACTTCCAGCAGTTCTTCACCAGGGCTTTCCGGTTCTTCCACCAGCGGCTCCGCTGCAGCGGGCTGCAAAGGGCTGGGCGCCAGCCCCAGGCCCAGGCTATCGGCCAGGTCCATGTCCGGGTGCAGCGGCGTGACCGTGTCGATGCCGACCAGGCCGGTGGCCTCCGGCGCGAGGGCCTGCCCCAGCAGGTTGCGCAGGCTGTCGACCAGCGCCGGGCGCGGCGTGATGTCCTGCCCCGCCGCCACCTCGTCGAGCATGTCCAGCAACGTTTCATGGGCCCGCTGGGCCTGGGCGAAGAAACGCGCATCGGCGGGCAGGCTGCCTTCCTCCACGGCACCGTACAGGTCGAGCAGGGCCTCGCACAGATCGTCCATCTGCCACAGGTCGGCCAGGTGTGCGGCATGGCCCAGGGTGGTGAGTTGGTCGAGCAGAGTGTCCAGCGCGTCGCGCTGGCCGGGTTGCTCCTGCCAGCGAGATAGCGACGACTCGGCATCCAGCAGGATGTCCATGGCCTGGGCCAGGAAGCCGGCGACCTGCTGTGGGTCGCGCTTGTTGCGCCGTGCATGCTGCGGGCCGTCATGCAAGCTGGCCAGCCGTTCGTCTACCGCCTGGCCAACCTGCTCGATCAGCTCGGCGGCACCGGGGATGGCCGCCAGCGGCGTGCTGTCGAGTTGGGCCAGGCCCTGCTGGAACAGCGCTCGCGCCGCTTGCAGCCATTCAATTTCCGCCATTTGCAGCGGCAACTGGTGGCCCTTGTACTCGCGGGCCAGGCGGTCGAAGGCAGTCGCCAGTTCGGCGACTGGCATCACCCCGGCCATGGCCGCGCTGCCCTTGAGCGTGTGCAGGGCACGCTGCAGGCCATCGCTGACCGGCGTGTCGTGGTCGCCAGCATCGCGCAGGAACGCATCCAGGCTGGCCAGGTGGCCCTGCGCCTCGCTGCGGAAGATGTCCAGCAATTGCGGGTCGAAGCCGCCCAGCTCCGCTGCCACCGGCGCGGCGTTTTCCGCCAGCGCATGCAGGTGCCCGGCCAGCTGCTCGATTTCGCTCAGCTGCGGCAGATGGCCAGCAGCGAAGTCGGCCAGCAGGTCGGGCAGGTAGACGAATACCCGCTGCAACGCCACCACGCCCTCCGGGCTCAGCGCGCTGCGGCCTTCGAGTACCCGGTTGAGCAGGTGTTCGGCGCCCCAGGCCAGCTCGGCTACCACCTCGGCATGCACCATGCGGCCGCTGCCCTTGAGGGTATGCAGCGCGCGACGCATTTCCTTCAATGCCTCGTGCTGCTGGTTGTCGGCACGCCAGCGCAGCCAGTGGCGCTCGATCTCCGGCAGCAGTTCACCGGCTTCGTCGAGAAACACCTCGCGCAATTCGTCATCGATGCCATCAGCGCTGCCATCGCGGCTTGCACTGGCGTCATCCTGCGTGCACTGCACGCCCAGCGTCGCCAGACTGGCGCGGGCCATGTCGATGAACGGCTGGGCATCTGCCAACGGGTCGGCCACTCGCCACTGCAGGTAGCATTCGGCTGCGCTCAGGGCCTCGGCCAGGTGCGTCAGCTCATCGGCTGGCGGCTCCACCTCCAGGTGCTGCAGCCAGCGCTGTACATAACTGGCGCAGCCTTCGAACAGCTCGGCCACGGCCGGCAGCATCAACATCGCCAGCGCCCCGCGAACCTGCTGCAACAACCCCGGCAAAGGTTGCAGGCGTTGCCGCGGCCAACCGGACTCCAGGCAATCGCCAATCAGGTCCTTGGCCTGTTGCAGCACATTCAGTGCCTCGTGCAACACCAACTGGCGAATCTCGGCGAGGTCCGAGCCCGGCAGGCCGCCCTGGCCGTTTTCTTCCAGCGGGCCGACCATGCCGTTAAGCGTGGCCTCGACGTACAGCAGGGCGCCCGCCACATCCATCAACACTGCGTCATCCGCTGCTCGTTCGCCTTGGGCCAACGCCTGAAGCGCCAGCACCTGGTCGATGATCACCCGGCGCGGCTGCTGGAAACCCAGCACCGCCAAGGTATCGGCCACGTGGCGCAGGGGGGCCAGCAGGGCATCCAGCTGCTCGCTGTGCTGGCGGTCGCCACGCACGAACTGGTCCAGGCGCTCCTTGATGCGCATCAGGTCGTCACACAGCGCGGTCACTACCGAGCGCAGCGCGTCACGTCCCGCCCCGGCCTGCATCTGTTCACGCCAGTTGCCCAGCGACAGGTCGAGGTTGGCCAGGTCGTCGGCACCGGCGAACCGTTGGGCGGCGCCGCTGATCAGGCTGGCCTGGGCCAGCGGTTCCTCGCCACGGCAGGCACGTAGCTGATTGAGCAACGGCAGCATGACCAGTGGCAGGTCGTGGCGGGCACCGCGCAGGCGCTCCAGGTACGAAGGCAGCTGTTCCAGGCCCCGGAACAAGGCGCCCAGGCAATCCCCCCGGGGGCTGACCTGGCCGTCGGCCAAGGCTTTGGCGAACAGTTCCAGCTCCTCGGCCAGGCGGGTGGCCCCGCGCAGTTCGAGCATGCGCAGACAACCGTGCACCTGGTGCAGGTTGTCGACCACGAAGGCCAGCATCGACAGGTCGCCCGGTTCGCCGGCAAAGCGCTCCAGCGCCTGGCGCGCCTGGGCCAGGCAGTCGAGGATGGCGGCCTTGGTCCAGGCCAGCGCCACGGTGTCGTGGCGTTCGGGGCTTATCGCAACTACAGCCATTGGCTTTCCTCAGCGCGGCGTGTCACCAGCGCTCTTCATCGGCTCTGCAGGTGGCGGCAGGGTGAACCCGGACACCGAACGGCGCATCTCGCTGGCCATGCGGGCCAGGTGGCGGATGCTGTCCGCAGTGGCGCTGGAGCCGGCGGAAGTTTGCGCGGTGATCTGCTGGATCACCGCCATGGTGTGGGAAATCTGCCCGGCCGACGAAGTCTGCAACTGGGCAGCGTCGGAAATACTGTGGATAAGGTCGGCGAGGTTCTGCGATACCCCTTCGATCTCGGCCAGGGCAACGCCCGCGTCCTGGGCCAGGCGCGCACCGCGTACCACTTCGGCGGTGGTCTGTTCCATGGAGATCACCGCCTCGTTGGTGTCGGCCTGGATGGTGCGCACCAACGCCTCGATCTGCCGGGTGGCCGACGATGAACGTTCGGCCAGGCGCTGTACTTCATCGGCGACCACGGCAAAACCCCGCCCGGCTTCACCGGCCAGCGAGGCCTGGATCGCCGCGTTCAGGGCAAGAATGTTGGTCTGGTCGGCAATATCGTCGATCAGGCTGACGATATCGCCGATTTCCTGGGAGGACTCGCCCAGGCGCTTGATCCGCTTGGCGGTGTCCTGGATCTGCTCGCGAATGTTGTCCATGCCATTGATGGTGTTGTGCACCACCTCGTTGCCCTTGTTGGCGATCGCCACCGAACGCTCGGCCACCTTGGCCGACTCGTAGGCGTGGGCCGAAACCCGGTCGATCGACTCGACCATGTCGCCGACCGCCTCGGAGGCTTCACTGATCTGTTCGGCCTGGTGTTCGGAGGCCTTGGCCAGCTGGCGGGCGGTGTTCTGCGTGTCCTGCACGGCGGCAGCGACCTGCATGGCACTGTGGTTGATGGTGGCGACCAGGTCGCGCAACTGGTCCACCGAATAGTTGATCGAATCGGCAATGGCGCCGGTAAAGTCCTCGGTCACCGACACGGTCACCGTCAGGTCACCGTCGGCCAGTTCTTCGATTTCGTCGAGCAGGCGCATGATCGCCTGCTGGTTGCGTTCGTTCTTTTCCGCCGTCTCGCGCAGCTGGCGGTTGGTGGTACGCACCATGACCAGGCCGATGAGAATGATCGAGGCCAGCGCCAGCAGACCGAGTATGTAGCCGCCAACGGTGTCGAGGGTACGCCCGCCGGCCAGGTTCTCGAAGCCGTTGGCCAGGTGCGAGGCTTCGTCAAGCAGGGTTTGCGACAGGCTGAACAGGTTGCCCGCGGCTTCACGTACACGGAACAGCTCGGGCGAGGTCTCGAGGATCTCGTCCACGGAGCCGGCGACGAACTGGAACAGCTCGGCGATTTCGGCCAGGCGCGCGCGGGCATCGGCATCCTCGACACGGGTCACCTGGATGGCCGCGTTGCCATTGAGCATGCCCTCCAGCACCTGGCCGAAACGCCCGGCATCGCGGCCAAAGGCGTCGGCCGCCTGGGCGGCACTGTCGTCGCCGGCCAGCACGGTGTTGACCGAGCCGAGGATGCGTTCGGCGAGCAGCAGCTGGCGCTGGGCCACCGCCACCTGGCTGGCCGGGGCCCCGCTCTGCAGCAGGATCTCGACCACCTTTTCGTATTCCACCTGCAACTGCGGCACGGTCTCGGCCAGGGTCGCCGCCACCTGGTGCAGCGATAGCACGGTCTGTTCGCTGGCCAGGATGGTGTCAGTGTTCCGGCGCAGGTTCTCCCAGTCACGGCGTACCGCTTCCATCTCGTCACGCACCGCTGGCGGCGCGGGCGGCAGGCCGGTGGACTTGTCCCCTTCGCGCAGGTAACCCCAACGCCGTTCGAAATCGTTGCGCGAGTCCGACAACAGCTTGAACGCCAGCGCCTTGCCCGTGGCGGCCTCGGTGGCGTTCTTGGCGATACGTTGCGACAGCACCCGCAGTTCGCCGGCATGGCCGATGTACTGCTTGTCGTAGTTGGACTGGGTGTTGAGGTAGGCAAAGTTGGCGAACAGCAGGATGATCGACAGGATCAGGATCAGGAACAGCAGGGTGATCTGCGCGATGCTGCGGGTACGTGGGGTCACGGTGGTCGCGGTGACGGGTGGGGCAGGCTTGTTCACGTTCGCAGGTCCTATAACGCCACATCGAGAAAGCCCGGCGCCTGGGCCAGGGCGAAGGGGCTGAAGATTGCCCAGTTGCGCTCACGCGGGAAGTGCCCCTGCACGAACGGTGCAGCGGCGCGAATCAGCGGTTGCGGCGGCGCCAGCTGCAGGCTGTCCAGGGCAAAGTGCTGCAGGCCCAGCACCTCGTCCACCAGCAGGCCGACGAACAGGTCCTCGTGGTCCAGCACCAGCACCCGCCGCTGCTTGCCCGGGGCGGCCTGGCCCAGCCCAAGGAAGCTGCTCAGGTCCATCACCGGCAACAGCCGGCCACGCAGGTTGGCCACCCCGCACACCCAGGGCTGTACACCGGGAACGCGGCTGCTGCGCGGTTCGCGCAGCACCTCGGCGACCTCGCCCATGGGCGCCACGAACCACTGGCCGGCGATGCGGAAGCCGATGCCGCTCCACTGTTGCAGGCGGCTGTCCTGCGGCGGCTGGTCGGCGACCAGCAGGCGACAGCGCCGGTCGATGTCCAGCAACAATTCGAAGGCGGTCAGCGACGCGCCCTGCGGGCGGGTGGTCAAGCCCCCAGCACCTCTTTGAGCTTGGCGATCAGGGCGTCTTCTTCCACCGGTTTGGTCAGGAAGTCACGGGCGCCCTGGCGCGTGGCCCAGACCCGGTCGGTTTCCTGGTCCTTGGTGGTGACCACGATCACCGGGATGGCGCTGGTTTCCGGGTCCTTGCTGAGCTGCCGGGTAGCCTGGAAGCCGTTCATGCCGGGCATGACGATGTCCATCAGCACCGCATCGGGCTTGTCCTGCCGGGCCAGGGCCACGCCATCGGCACCGTTGCTGGCCTTGAGCACCTGGAAGCCGTGCTTTTCCAGCCATCCGGTCAATCGGTACATCTCTGTCGGCGAGTCGTCGACAATCAGAACTCGGGCCATGCTGTTTCCCCATCAGGAAAGAAAGACCGTGCCATGGCGAGGCGCGGTCAGGGTGCGTGTTGTTGGGTTGCGGCAAAACCGGGCACGTGGGCCCGGATCGCATCGAGCAGCTCTTCCTTGCTGAACGGCTTGGTCAGGAACTGGTCGGACCCGACCACCCGGCCGCGGGCCTTGTCGAACAGGCCGTCGCGCGATGACAGCAGAATGACCGGGGTGTCCTTGAAGGCACTGTTGTGCTTGATCACGGCACAGGTCTGGTAGCCGTCCAGGCGCGGCATCAGTACATCGACGAAGATGATGCTCGGCTGGTGGTCGACGATCTTGGCCAGGGCATCGAAGCCATCGCTGGCGGTAATCACCTCGCAGCCCGCTTCACCGAGCAACATCTGCGCGGTGCGGCGGATCGTGCGCGAATCGTCGATCACCATCACCTTCAGGGGTTGTTCCATCTGTTGGGCTACCGTCGCTGATAATGCCGAAATCGTAGGGCCGCTACGTCGCGATCGGGCTGCGCAGCAGCCGCAAAGGCCTGTTGTACAGCACTATGACTGGCATTTTTAGCACACTCCGGGTGCCCGTTCCATCTGCCGCGCCCCTTGACCAGCGGCGTTCACGGCGCCACCCTGAGCCACTTTACTTTCGATCCACCGCGGCCGCACGCCGCCAAGAGGAACCACCCCATGAGCGTTCGCCTCGGCATTGTCATGGACCCCATCGCGTCCATCTCCTACAAGAAGGACAGCTCGCTGGCCATGCTGCTGGCCGCCCAGGCGCGCGGCTGGAGCCTGTTCTACATGGAGCAGCGCGACCTGTACCTGGGTGCCGGCCAGGCCCGCGGGCAGATGCGCCCGCTGAAAGTGTTCGCCGACCCGGCACGCTGGTTCGAGCTGGGCGAGGAGCAGGACAGTGCGTTGGCCGAGCTGGACGTGATCCTCATGCGCAAGGACCCGCCCTTCGACATGGAGTTCGTCTACAGCACCTACCTGCTGGAGCAGGCCGAGCGCGAAGGCGTGCTGGTGGTCAACCGCCCGCAGAGCCTGCGCGACTGCAACGAAAAACTGTTCGCCACGCAGTTCCCGCAGTGCATGGCGCCGACCCTGGTCAGCCGCCGCGTGGACATCCTGCGCGAGTTCGCCGACAGCCGCGGCGACGTGATCCTCAAGCCGCTGGACGGCATGGGCGGCGCCTCGGTGTTCCGCCACCGCAAGGACGACCCCAACCTGTCGGTCATCCTCGAAACGCTGACCCAGCATGGCAACCAGCAGATCATGGCCCAGGAATACCTGCCGCAGATCAAGGACGGCGACAAGCGCATCCTGATGATCGACGGCGAGCCGGTCGACTACTGCCTGGCGCGCATCCCGGCCAGCGGCGAGACCCGTGGCAACCTGGCGGCCGGCGGCCGTGGCGAGGCGCGCCCATTGAGCGAGCGCGACCGCTGGATCGCTGCCCAGGTCGGCCCGGCCTTGCGCGAGAAGGGCCTGCTGTTCGTCGGCCTCGACGTGATCGGCGACTACCTCACCGAAATCAACGTCACCAGCCCCACCTGCATTCGTGAGATCGACGCCGCCTACAACACCGACATTGGCGGCAAGCTGATGGATGCCATTGATCGCAAGCTCAAGGCGCGCTGACCGCCGACGCGGAGCAAATTTGCGGAGTGGGGTATGATGCCGGTCCTTTTCGACTGAGCTGCTGCCCCGCCCCGCGGTTGCTGGATACCCGATGACGCTGCCTGCCGACATCCCCGCCGACTTGCTGCCACCGCGCGTTCGCCCGGTGGACAGGCTTGGCTTTACCCTGTTCCTGGCTGCCCTGGTGCACCTGGCGCTGATCCTTGGCGTGGGTTTCACCGTGGTCAAGCCGGCGGAAATCCGTCAGACCATGGACATCACCCTGGCCACGTTCAAGAGCGAGAAGCGGCCGGAAAAGGCCGATTTCCAGGCCCAGGACAACCAGCAGGGTAGCGGCACCCTGGACAAGAAAGCAGTGCCCACCACCACCGAGGTGGCACCGTTCCAGGACAGCAAGATCAACAAGGTCACCCCGCCGCCTGCGGCCAAGCCCGAAGTGACGCCACCGCCTGTGCCGGAAAAGTCCGCCGTGGCGACCAAGGCGCCGAAAGCCCAGAAGGTCGAGCCCAAGCCCAAGGAAAGCAAGCCGCAGCCCAAACCTGCGGCCGCCACGCCGGAGTTCGACAGTTCGCAGCTGTCGAGCCAGATCGCCAGCCTCGAAGCCGAGCTGTCCAATGAACAGCAGATGTACGCCAAGCGCCCACGCATCCACCGCCTGAATGCTGCATCGACCATGCGTGACAAGGGCGCCTGGTACAAGGAAGAGTGGCGCAAGAAGGTCGAACGGGTGGGCAACCTCAACTACCCCGAGGAGGCGCGTCGGCAGCAGATCTACGGCAACCTGCGGATGATGGTGTCGATCAACCGCGATGGCTCGTTGTACGAGGTGCTGGTGCTGGAATCGTCCGGGCAGCCGGTGCTCGACCAGGCGGCACAGCGCATCGTGCGGCTGGCGGCGCCGTTTGCGCCGTTTACCGGGGACCTGGCCGAGTTCGACCGGCTGGAGATCATCCGTACCTGGCGCTTTGCCCGTGGGGACCGTTTGTCCAGTAACTGATTTGCTGGCTGTACCGGCCCTTTCGCGGGCATGCCCGCTCCCACAGGATCTCCGCTGGGTTCAGCTACTGTGAGGTTCCTGTGGGAGCGGGCGTGCCCGCGAAGAGGCCTGCACGATCGACACAAAACCGCACCTTGTCAGCCTCGCCACCTGGCGCCACACTATCCCCCATGAAAACCCTCACGCCGAGCTACCTCAAGCATCAGTTCCTGATCGCCATGCCGCACATGGCCGATCCGAACTTCGCCCAGACCCTCACCTACATCGTCGAGCACAATGCCCATGGTGCCATGGGCCTGGTGGTGAACCGGCCACAGGAACTCAACCTGGCCGACATCCTCGAGCAGTTGCGCCCGGACGAAGCCCCCCCAGCCAGCACCCTGCAGGTGCCGATCTACCAAGGTGGCCCGGTGCAGACCGACCGTGGCTTCGTGCTGCATAGCAGCGAATGCAGCTACCAGGCCACCGTCGAACTGCAGGGCCTGTCATTGTCCACTTCGCAGGACGTGCTGTTCGCCATCGCCGAAGGCGTGGGGCCGCAGAAGAGCCTGATCACCCTGGGCTATGCCGGTTGGGAAGCGGGCCAGCTGGAAGCCGAGCTTGCCGACAATGCCTGGCTCAACTGCCCGTTCGACCCGGAAATCATCTTCGGCCTGGCCAGCGACCTGCGCCTGGAAGCCGCAGCCGCCAGCCTGGGTATCAACCTGAACCTGCTGACCAGCCAGGCGGGCCACGCCTGATGGCCGAAGTGCAGAGCGAACCCCGGCTGCTGCTGGGCTTCGACTACGGCAGCAAACAGATCGGCGTGGCCGTTGGCCAGGTGGTTACCGGCCAGGCCCGCGAGCTGTGCACCCTGAAGGCGCAGAACGGTGTGCCGGACTGGGCTCAGGTCGAGAAGCTGATTGCCGAATGGAAGCCTGACGCCATCGTTGTCGGCCTGCCGCTGAACATGGATGGCACCCCCAGCGAAATGAGCGCCCGCGCCGAAAAGTTCGCCCGCCGCCTGAACGGCCGGTTCAACCTGCCGGTACACACCCATGACGAGCGCCTGACCACGTTCGAGGCCAAGGGCGAACGCATGGCCCGTGGCGGCCAGCGCGGCAGTTACCGTGACAACCCGGTCGATGCCATTGCCGCCGCCTTGTTGCTGCAAGGCTGGCTGGAGGCCAACACCTGATCATCTTTGCCGCCGGGCCCCGCCCGGCGCACCCTTCCAAGGAGCCCGCAATGAGCCTACCCAATCCCGCCGAGCTGATCCGGCAGATGGCTGTCGACCTTCGCGCCCACCTGGCCCGCCGGGCAATTACCGAGCCACGCTATATCGGTATCCGCACGGGCGGCGTCTGGGTTGCCCAGGCCCTGCAGGAAGCCATGGGCGACAGCAGCCCGATGGGCACCCTGGACGTCTCGTTCTACCGCGACGACTTCAGCCAGAACGGCCTGCACCCGCAGGTGCGTCCTTCCGAGCTGCCGTTCGAGGTCGAGGGCCAGCACCTGATACTGGTGGATGACGTGCTGATGAGCGGCCGCACAATCCGCGCCGCACTCAATGAACTGTTCGATTACGGCCGCCCGGCCAGCGTTACCCTGGTCTGCCTGCTGGACCTGGATGCCGGCGAACTGCCAATCCGCCCGAATGTACTCGGCGCCACCCTGTCGCTGGCCGCCCATGAACGGGTAAAATTGACCGGACCCGCACCGCTCGCCCTCGAGCGCCAGGACCTCGCCAACGCTTCCGCCCTTTAAGAGTCCCCCCGCGATGACGCCAATCGACGCCAAGCGCCCGCTGCAGCTCAATGACCAGGGCCAGCTGCGCCACTTCCTCTCGCTCGACGGTTTGCCCCGCGAACTGCTCACCGAGATCCTCGACACCGCCGACTCGTTCCTCGAAGTCGGTGCCCGGGCCGTGAAGAAAGTCCCGTTGCTGCGCGGCAAGACCGTGTGCAACGTGTTCTTCGAGAACTCGACCCGTACCCGTACCACCTTCGAACTGGCAGCCCAGCGCCTGTCGGCCGACGTGATCAGCCTGAACGTGTCGACTTCCTCGACCAGCAAGGGCGAGACCCTGTTCGACACCCTGCGCAACCTCGAAGCCATGGCCGCCGACATGTTCGTGGTACGCCACTCGGATTCCGGCGCCGCGCACTTCATCGCCGAGCACGTGTGCCCCGAGGTTGCAGTGATCAACGGCGGTGATGGCCGCCATGCGCACCCGACCCAGGGCATGCTCGACATGCTCACCATTCGTCGCCACAAGGGCAGCTTCGAGAACCTGTCGGTGGCCATCGTCGGTGACATCCTGCACTCGCGCGTAGCCCGCTCCGACATGCTCGCGCTGAAAGCGCTGGGCTGCCCGGACATTCGCGTGGTCGGCCCGAAAACCCTGATCCCGGTCGGTATCGAGCAGTATGGCGTGAAGGTCTACACCGACCTCGCTGCAGGCCTGAAAGACGTCGATGTGGTGATCATGCTGCGCCTGCAGCGTGAGCGCATGGCCGGCGGCCTGCTGCCCAGCGAAGGCGAGTTCTACCGCCTGTTCGGCCTGACCACCGCGCGCCTGGCCGGCGCCAAGCCCGATGCCATCGTCATGCACCCTGGCCCGATCAACCGCGGTGTGGAAATCGAGTCGGCGGTGGCCGACGGCAAGCATTCGGTGATCCTCAACCAGGTCACCTATGGTATCGCCGTGCGCATGGCCGTGCTGTCCATGGCCATGAGCGGGCAGAACGCGCAACGTCAATTCGACCAGGAGAACGCCCAGTGACCGTCAGTATTCTTGGCGCCCGGATCATCGACCCGAACAGTGGCCTCGACCAGGTCACCGACCTGCACCTCGACGGCGGCCGCATTGCCGCCATCGGCGCCGCCCCGGCCGGGCTCAGCGCCAGCCGCACGATCGACGCCGCCGGCCTGGTCGCCGCGCCAGGCCTGGTGGACCTCGGCGTGTCGCTGCGCGAGCCGGGCTACAGCCGCAAAGGCAACATCGCCAGCGAAACCCGCGCCGCCGTGGCCGGCGGCGTCACCAGCCTGTGCTGCCCACCGCAGACCAAGCCGGTGCTGGACACCTCGGCGGTGGCCGAGCTGATCCTCGACCGCGCCCGCGAGGCCGCCAACAGCAAGGTCTACCCGATCGGTGCGCTGACCAAGGGCCTGGAAGGCGAGCAGCTGGCCGAGCTGGTGGCCCTGCGCGACACCGGCTGCGTGGCCTTCGGCAACGGCCTGAAGGAAATCCCCAACAACCGTACCCTGGCGCGTGCCCTGGAATACGCCGCCACCTTCGACCTGACCGTGGTGTTCCACTCCCAGGACCGCGACCTGGCCCAGGGCGGCCTGGCCCATGAAGGCGCCATGGCCAGCTTCCTCGGCTTGCCGGGCATCCCGGAAACCGCCGAGACCGTGGCCCTGGCGCGCAACCTGCTGCTGGTGGAACAGACCGGCGTACGTGCGCACTTCAGCCAGATCACCAGTGCCCGTGGCGCGCGGCTGATTGCCCAGGCCCAGGCCCTGGGCCTGCCGGTCACCGCCGATGTCGCGCTGTATCAGCTGATACTCACCGACGAGTCGCTGCGTGAATTCTCCAGCCTGTACCACGTGCAGCCGCCGTTGCGCACCGCCGCCGACCGTGACGGCCTGCGCGAGGCCGTGAAGTCGGGGGTGATCCAGGCGATTTCCAGCCACCACCAGCCACACGAGCGCGACGCCAAGCTGGCCCCGTTCGGTGCCACCGAGCCGGGCATCAGTAGCGTCGAGCTGCTGCTGCCGCTGGCCATGACCCTGGTACAGGACGGTCTGCTCGACCTGCCAACCCTGCTGGCGCGCCTGAGCAGCGGCCCGGCAGCAGCCCTGCGCCTGCCGGCCGGTGAGCTGAAGGCGGGCGGCGCCGCCGACCTGGTGCTGTTCGACCCGCAAGCCTCGACCGTGGCCGGCGAGCAGTGGTTCTCGCGTGGCGAGAACTGCCCGTTCATCGGCCACTGCCTGCCGGGTGCGGTGCGTTACACCTTGGTCGACGGGCATGTCTGCCACGAGGCCTGAGTAAAAGCCATTCACGGGCACGCCCGCTCCCACAGCAGATCACTGTCCCCTGTGGGAGCGGGCATGCCCGCGAACGCTCTTGCACGGTGCCCCCTGCCAAGCGCGACCATTCATCCCCTGCGGTTGAAATCCTTCCCCCCACCCCCATATGAGTCTGCATCAGGCACTTTCGCCCCGCTGCGTGGAGACTCTCCCCTTGACCACCATCGTTTCTGTCCGCCGTAACGGCAAAGTCGTCATGGGCGGCGACGGCCAGGTATCCCTCGGCAACACCGTGATGAAAGGCAACGCCAAGAAAGTGCGCCGCCTGTACCACGGCCAGGTCATCGCGGGCTTCGCCGGCGCTACCGCCGATGCTTTCACCCTGTTCGAGCGCTTCGAAGGCCAGCTGGAAAAACACCAGGGTCACCTGGTTCGTGCTGCCGTGGAACTGGCCAAGGAATGGCGTACCGACCGTTCCCTGAGCCGCCTGGAAGCCATGCTGGCGGTAGCCAACAAGGATGCTTCGCTGATCATCACCGGCAACGGCGACGTGGTCGAACCGGAAGACGGCCTGATCGCCATGGGTTCCGGCGGTGCGTACGCCCAGGCCGCTGCACGCGCCCTGCTGAACAAGACCGACCTTTCCGCCCGGGAAATCGCCGAGACCGCCCTGAACATCGCTGGCGACATCTGCGTCTTCACCAACCACAACCTGACCATCGAGGAGCAGGACCTGGCCGAGTGATTCAGCTGTTCTGGCGCCCCCGCCCGGTGCGGGGGCTTTTCCACGCTGACTCATCTGCCCAAGGACCCAACTGATCATGTCCATGACCCCCCGCGAGATCGTCCACGAACTCAACCGTCACATCATCGGCCAGGATGACGCCAAGCGCGCCGTGGCCATTGCCCTGCGCAACCGCTGGCGGCGCATGCAGCTGCCTGCCGAGCTGCGTGCCGAAGTCACGCCGAAGAACATCCTGATGATCGGCCCTACCGGCGTCGGCAAGACCGAGATCGCCCGCCGCCTGGCCAAGCTGGCCAACGCGCCGTTCCTCAAGGTCGAAGCCACCAAGTTCACCGAAGTGGGCTACGTCGGCCGCGACGTCGAGTCGATCATCCGCGACCTGGCCGATGCCGCGCTGAAAATGCTCCGTGAGCAAGAAATCATACGCGTGCGCCACCGCGCCGAAGACGCTGCCGAAGACCGCATTCTCGACGCCCTGTTGCCGCAGGCGCGGGTCAGCAGCTTCGCCGAGGAAGCCGCGCAGACCAGCACCGATTCCAACACCCGCCAGCTGTTCCGCAAGCGCCTGCGCGAAGGCCAGCTGGACGACAAGGAAATCGAGATCGAAGTGGCCGATGCCGTGGGCGTCGAGATTGCCGCACCACCCGGCATGGAAGAAATGACCAACCAGCTGCAGAGCCTGTTCGCCAACATGGGCAAAGGCAAGCGCAAGGCACGCAAGCTGAAGGTCAAGGAAGCGCTGAAGATGGTTCGCGATGAAGAAGCGAGCCGCCTGGTCAACGAGGAAGAACTCAAGGCCAAGGCCCTGGAAGCGGTCGAGCAGCACGGCATCGTGTTCATCGACGAAATCGACAAGGTTGCCAAGCGTGGCAACGTTGGCGGCGCCGACGTGTCCCGCGAAGGCGTGCAGCGCGACCTGCTACCACTGATCGAAGGCTGCACCGTCAACACCAAGCTGGGCATGGTCAAGACCGACCATATCCTGTTCATTGCCTCGGGTGCGTTCCACCTGAGCAAGCCGAGCGACCTGGTGCCCGAGCTGCAAGGGCGCCTGCCGATCCGCGTGGAACTCAAGGCCCTGACCCCGGAAGACTTCGAGCGCATCCTGCAGGAACCGCACGCGTCGTTGACCGAACAGTACCAGGCCCTGCTGAAGACCGAAGGGCTGAACATCGAGTTCCTGGCGGACGGTATCAAGCGCCTGGCCGAGATCGCCTACCAGGTCAACGAGAAGACCGAGAACATCGGCGCCCGCCGCCTGCACACCCTGCTCGAGCGCTTGCTCGAAGAGGTGTCGTTCAGTGCCGGCGACCTGGCCAGCACCCATGACGAAGCGCCGATCCAGATCGACGCAGCGTATGTGAACAGCCACCTGGGTGAGCTGGCGCAGAACGAAGACTTGTCGCGTTACATCCTGTAAAAACGGCGTCGACTGCTTCGCGGGCACGCCCGCTCCCACAGGATCACCACAGACCCAGAGCATGTGATGATCCTGCGGGAGCGGGCGTGCCCGCGAAGAGGCCCTTGAATCCCTCCATCATAAGCTGGAAGCTTGCTTCATCAGCTCCCGAGAGATTCCGCCCATGGCCCGCCTGCCCACCGCCATCAACCTGCACAAAGCCTCGAAAACCCTCAGCCTCACCTATGCCCCTGGCGAGGTCTACCACCTGCCCGCCGAATTCCTGCGCGTGCACTCCCCCTCGGCCGAGGTCCAGGGCCATGGCAACCCCATCCTGCAGTTCGGCAAGATCAATGTCGGCCTCAGCGGCCTGGAACCTGCCGGCCAATATGCACTGAAACTGGTCTTCGACGATGGCCATGACAGCGGGCTGTTCACCTGGGAATACCTCGAACAGCTGTGCCTGCGCCAGGAACAGCTGTGGGCCGAGTACCTCGACGAACTGCACAAGGCCGGAAAATCCCGCGACCCCGCCGAATCGGTGGTGAAACTCATGCTCTAGCGCAAGGCCCCCAGCGTTTAGAGCGCATTTTCTAGAATCATCTGTTTGAATGCCTTATAGACACCCAGTGAAGGGCTGTCTTGCGCATTACATGAAAGTCGGGTAACCAATGGGGAGTGGCAAGTTCCCTGCATCACTTTGCAGGTAGCAACAACCCTCGCAGCACCGCTGTTCCTTATCACTGGTCACCCGAGTAGCAGTACCGGGCTCAGCACTGTGCACCCGCCACAGCAAACCGGTACTCGTCTCAGGACAACGGAGCGTCGTAGATGAGTAACAAGAACAACGATGAGCTGCAGCGGCAAGCCTCGGAAAACACCCTGGGGCTCAACCCGGTCATCGGTATCCGCCGCAAGGACCTGTTGAGTTCGGCACGTACCGTGCTGCGCCAGGCCATGCGCCAACCGCTGCACAGCGCCAAGCATGTGGCCCACTTTGGCCTGGAACTGAAGAATGTGCTGCTGGGCAAGTCCAGCCTGGCCCCGGAAAGCGACGACCGTCGCTTCACCGACCCGGCCTGGAGCCACAACCCGCTGTACCGCCGCTACCTGCAAACCTACCTGGCCTGGCGCAAGGAGCTGCAAGACTGGATCGGCAGCAGCGACCTGTCGCCCCAGGACATCAGCCGCGGCCAGTTCGTCATCAACCTGATGACCGAAGCCATGGCCCCAACCAATACCCTGTCCAACCCCGCGGCGATCAAGCGTTTCTTCGAAACCGGTGGCAAGAGCCTGCTCGACGGCCTGTCCAACCTGGCCAAGGACATGGTCAACAACGGTGGCATGCCCAGCCAGGTGAACATGGACGCCTTCGAAGTGGGCAAGAACCTGGGCACCAGCGAAGGCGCCGTGGTGTACCGCAACGATGTGCTGGAGCTGATCCAGTACAAGCCCATCACCGAGCAGGTGCATGCGCGTCCGCTGCTGGTGGTGCCGCCGCAGATCAACAAGTTCTACGTGTTCGACCTCAGCCCGGAAAAGAGCCTGGCGCGCTTTTGCCTGCGCTCGCAGCAACAGACCTTCATCATCAGCTGGCGCAACCCGACCAAGGCCCAGCGTGAGTGGGGCCTGTCGACCTACATCGATGCGCTCAAGGAAGCCGTCGACGCGGTACTGGCGATTACCGGCAGCAAGGACCTGAACATGCTCGGTGCTTGCTCAGGCGGTATTACCTGCACCGCCCTGGTGGGCCACTATGCCGCCCTTGGCGAGCACAAGGTCAATGCCCTGACCCTGCTGGTGAGCGTGCTGGACACGACCATGGATACCCAGGTCGCGCTGTTCGTCGACGAGCAGACCCTGGAAGCCGCCAAGCGCCACTCCTACCAGGCCGGTGTGCTCGAAGGCAGCGAGATGGCCAAGGTATTCGCCTGGATGCGCCCCAACGACCTGATCTGGAACTACTGGGTCAACAACTACCTGCTTGGCAACGAGCCCCCTGTGTTCGACATCCTGTTCTGGAACAACGACACCACGCGCCTGCCGGCCGCGTTCCACGGTGACCTGATCGAGATGTTCAAGACCAACCCGCTGACCCGCCCCGGTGCCCTGGAAGTGTGCGGCACGCCGATCGACCTGAAGCAAGTGCAGTGCGACATCTTCAGCGTGGCCGGCACCGCCGACCACATTACCCCGTGGCAGTCGTGCTACCGTTCGGCACACCTGTTCGGTGGCAAGATCGAGTTCGTGCTGTCCAACAGCGGGCATATCCAGAGCATCCTCAACCCGCCAGGCAACCCCAAGGCGCGCTTCATGACCGGTGCGGATCGCCCGGGTGACCCGGTGGCCTGGCAGGAAAACGCCACCAAGCATGCCGACTCGTGGTGGCTGCACTGGCAAAGCTGGCTGGCCGAGCGGGCCGGTGAGCTGAAGAAGGCACCGACACGCCTGGGCAACCGGGCCTACGGTGCCGGCGAGGCTGCACCGGGGACTTACGTCCACGAGCGATAAAGCTGCAGCGCCGTGGCCACCTGCGGGGCGCCACGGTGTTCATTCACCCAAGAGTCACGCGCATGCCGCAACCCTATATCTTCAGGACCGTCGAACTGGACGACCAGTCCATCCGCACCGCCGTCCGCCCGGGCAAGCCACACCTGACGCCGTTGCTGATCTTCAACGGTATCGGCGCCAACCTGGAGCTGGTGTTCCCGTTCATCGAAGCACTGGACCCGGACCTGGAAGTCATCGCCTTCGACGTACCCGGGGTCGGCGGCTCGTCAACCCCGCGCCACCCGTACCGCTTTCCCGGGCTGGCCAAGCTGACCGCACGCATGCTGGATTACCTCGACTACGGCCAGGTCAATGTCATTGGCGTGTCCTGGGGCGGCGCCCTGGCCCAGCAGTTCGCCCACGATTACCCCGAGCGCTGCAAGAAGCTGGTGCTGGCCGCCACCGCAGCCGGTGCGGTGATGGTGCCCGGCAAGCCCAAGGTGCTGTGGATGATGGCCAGCCCGCGGCGCTACGTACAGCCGTCGCACGTCATCCGGATTGCGCCATTGATCTATGGTGGCGGCTTCCGACGCGACCCGGAGCTGGCCATGAAACATGCCGCCAAGGTGCGCTCCGGCGGCAAGATGGGCTACTACTGGCAGCTGTTCGCCGGGCTTGGCTGGACCAGCATCCACTGGCTGCACAAGATCCAGCAGCCAACCCTGGTGCTGGCCGGCGACGACGACCCGTTGATCCCGCTGATCAACATGCGCCTGCTGGCCTGGCGGATTCCCAATGCCCAGCTACACATTATCGACGACGGCCATCTGTTCCTGATCACCCGGGCCGAGGCCGTCGCCCCGATCATCATGAATTTCCTTCAGCAAGAACGACAGCGCGCCGTCATGCACCCTCGCCCGGTTTCGGGCGGGTAGATCGACGCGGCCTTCTGCGCGGTTACGCCCGCGCCCCACAGGGACGGCGCTGACCCCGTGGGGGCGGGCATGCCCGCGAAGGTCTCGACAGCGGAACGGCTCAGACGAGGGAGTGTTGCCATGAAAGACAAGCCGGCCAAAGGAACGCCAACGCTTCCCGCCACCCGCATGAACGTACAGAACGCCATCCTCGGCCTGCGCGGGCGTGACCTGTTGTCCACGTTGCGCAATGTCAGCCGTCATGGCCTGCGTCACCCGCTGCATACCGCACACCATCTGTTGGCCTTGGGCGGCCAACTGGGCCGCGTGCTGCTGGGCGACACACCGCACCAGCCGAACCCGCGCGACCCACGCTTCAACGACCCTACGTGGAGCCAGAATCCGTTCTACCGCCGCGGCCTGCAGGCTTATCTGGCCTGGCAGAAGCAGACCCGCCTGTGGATCGAGGAAAGCCACCTGGACGACGATGACCGGGCCCGGGCGCACTTTCTGTTCAACCTGATCAACGACGCCCTGGCGCCTAGCAATTCGCTGCTCAACCCACTGGCGGTCAAGGAGCTGTTCAACACCGGCGGGCAGAGCCTGCTGCGCGGCGTGGCTCACCTGCTCGACGACCTGCGCCACAACGACGGCCTGCCGCGCCAGGTCGACGAGCGTGCCTTCGAGGTGGGCGGCAACCTGGCCGCGACCCCAGGCGCAGTGGTGTTTCGCAACGAGCTGCTGGAGCTGATCCAGTACAAGCCGATGAGCGAAAAGCAGCACGCCCGGCCACTGCTGGTGGTGCCGCCGCAAATCAACAAGTTCTACATATTCGACCTCAGCCCGACCAACAGCTTCGTGCAGTACATGCTGAAGAGCGGCCTGCAGGTATTCATGATCAGCTGGCGCAACCCCGACCCGCGCCACCGCGAATGGGGCCTGTCCAGCTACGTGCAAGCGCTGGAAGAAGCGCTCAACACCTGCCGCAGTATCAGCGGCAACCGCGACCCCAACCTGATGGGCGCCTGCGCCGGCGGCCTGACCATGGCCGCGCTGCAAGGCCACCTGCAGGCCAGGCAGCAACTGCGCCGGGTGCGCAGCGCTACCTACCTGGTCAGCCTGCTGGACAGCAAGTTCGAGAGCCCGGCCAGCCTGTTCGCCGACGAGCAGACCATCGAGGCGGCCAAACGCCGCTCCTACCAGCGTGGCGTGCTCGACGGCGCCGAGGTGGCACGGATATTCGCCTGGATGCGGCCCAATGACCTGATCTGGAACTACTGGGTCAACAACTATCTGCTCGGCAAGACGCCACCGGCCTTCGACATCCTGTACTGGAACGCCGACAGCACGCGCCTGCCCGCTGCCCTGCATGGTGACCTGCTGGACTTCTTCAAGCTCAACCCGCTGACCTATCCGGCCGGCCTGGAGGTGTGCGGTACTCCCATCGACCTGCAGAAGGTCGATCTCGACAGTTTCACCGTCGCCGGCAGCAACGACCACATCACCCCTTGGGACGCGGTGTACCGTTCGGCCTTGCTGCTGGGTGGCGACCGGCGCTTCGTGCTGGCCAACAGCGGGCATATCCAGAGCATCATCAACCCGCCTGGCAACCCCAAGGCCTATTACCTGGCGAACCCCAAGCTGCCCGGTGACCCGCGCGCCTGGTTCCACGACGCCAAGCGCAGCGAGGGCAGCTGGTGGCCGTTGTGGCTGGACTGGATCACCCAGCGCTCCGGCCCGCTCAAGGCACCGCGCAGCGAGCTGGGCAATGCCACCTATCCTCCGTTGGGGCCCGCACCGGGTACCTACGTGATGACCCGCTGAGCCTGCCGACGGGATGAAGACTCGCGACCGTATCCTCGAATGCGCCTTGCAGCTGTTCAACCAGCAGGGCGAGCCGAACGTCTCCACCCTGGAGATCGCCAATGAACTGGGCATCAGCCCGGGCAACCTGTACTACCACTTCCACGGCAAGGAGCCACTGGTACTGGGCCTGTTCGAGCGCTTCGAAGAGGCGCTGATGCCCTTGCTCGACCCACCGCTCGAGGTGCGCCTGGAGGCGGAAGACTACTGGCTGTTCCTGCACCTGATCGTCGAACGCATGGCGCAGTACCGCTTCCTGTTCCAGGACCTGTCGAACCTGACCGGGCGCCTGCCCAAGCTGGCACGCGGCATACGCAGCCTGATCAACGCGCTGAAGCGTACGCTGGCAGCGTTGCTGGCCAGCCTCAAGGGCCAGGGGCAGGTGGAAAGCGAAACCCAGGCGCTGGGCCAACTTGTGGAACAGATCACCCTGACCCTGATGTTCTCGCTGGATTATCAGCGCGTGCTTGGCCGCGAGGGGGATGTGGGGATCGTGGTGTACCAGGTGATGATGCTGGTGGCGCCGCATCTGCACGCCCAGGCGCGGGCGGCGGCAGAGCAGTTGGCGGTGCGCTACCTGGAGGGGTAGGCCTGGTGTTTCGGCACCACGGCCTTCGCGGGCAAGCCCGCTCCCACAAGGCCTGCGCTGAGCAGATGATCGGCGCGATACTTGTGGGACCGGGCGAGCCCGCGAAGCAGGTGACGCGGTATCAGATCAGGGTACCGCTGCCATTGGCTGCCGACGGCGTGCTGCTGGCTGGGGCGGCGGCAGGTGCCGGGGCGGCGGTTGCAGCTGGCGCAGCACTGCTGGCAGGCGCTGCCGGCTTGGCGGCGGCCGGTTTGGCCGGAGCCTTTTTCACCGCTGGCTTCTTCGCTGCCGCAGGCTTGGCCGCTGCCGGTTTTGCTGCGGGCTTGGTTGCCGCTGGTTTGGCTGCAGGCTTCGCCGCTGCCGTCTTGGCTGCCGGTTTTACCGCGGCTGCCTTGGCTGCCGGCTTGGCCGCCGCGGTTTTCGCCGCAGGCTTGGCCGCTGCCGCCTTGGCCAGTGGCTTGGCCGCTGCCTTGCTCGCAGCCGGCTTGGCGGCCGCACGCGACGAGACCGGCGTAACCGACGCACCGGTCAGTTTCTCGATCTGCTTGGTCAGGCTGTCCACCTGCTGGTGCAGCGCCTTGATTTCGTTGCGGCTCGGCACGCCAAGGCGCGAGATGGCGCTGTTCAGGCGCTTGTCGAAGGCCTCTTCGAGTTCGCTCCACTTGCCCAGGGCACGGTCCTTGACGCCAGACACACGCGAAGTGGTCGACGACTTGGCGGTTTCCGCCACGTCTTCAGCCGTCTTCTTCGCTTGCTTCTCGGCCTTCTCGCCATCCTTCACCAGCGAGTCGAACAGCTTCGAGCCGTCCTGGTCGATCTTCGAATAAATACCCAGCCCTGCCAGCCAGATCTTGCGGGAGTACTTCTCGATCCCGCCGACCCAGGAGCTGCCTTCCTTCTCGGAATTCTTCTTGCCAGCCATCCTGCTCTCCTTATGGTTTGTGCGCGACGCGCTCAAGCAGCTCGTGCAGCTGTTCAAGCTTGATGGACAACGCCTCAACGTCATGTTTAGACGGAATGCCCAGGCGATTCAAGGCGCGCCCTACCCGTGCGTCGAAAGCTTTTTCGATTTTGTCGAGTTGAATTTCGACCCGCCCCGGGACGCGGCTAACGGCCTGGGTCGCTTCATCGATCTGGCTGTTGGCCGCATCCAGTTCCTTGTCGATACGCTTCTTGCCCCGTTTCTCGACGCCTTCACCGGCCTTGACCAGCTCGTTGAAGTAGTCGGAGCCTTCCTGGCCCACGCGCGCATAGGCGCCGATACCCGCCAGCCAGATCTTGCGCGCGTAGCCGCGCACCTCGCCCAGCGTACCCGGGGCGTCGTCCTTTTTCTTCACAGTCACTTTGGCCATGCTCTGTACCTCATGCTCATGAGTGGAGGAGGAACCGCCCATGGAGGTTGGGCTTGAGCACAAGGTAGAGAGGGAAATTAGAATCTTCACCCTAAGGTGAAGGCAGAGCACGGCACGGGATCAGGCCAGGGCCTTGTCCAGTGCCCGCTCGATCTCGCCCTTGATCGTGCCGCTCATCATCGACAGCATCATGCCGAGCTTCAGCTCCACGCGGATGCTGTCTTCGCCGATATGCACGCTGCCGTTGGCACCGCTGCGCGCCACATCGACCCGGTCACCGTTCCAGGTAGCCTTGAGGTCGTATTCACGGACCAGCCTTTCCACCAGCGCCTCGGCCTTGGCACGGGCGGCATCACGGCCGAGGGAATGTTTGCGTTCGACGCTGATCTGAGTCATGCAGGTGTTCCTGGAGATGAAGACATAATCGGCATTATGCCCGCCCCTGCCCACTGGCACACCCCGCCAAGACAAATCCGCCCGTTCGCCCTAGAATGGCGGTAATTTTTTCCGGTGAAGCGATATGAACGACCAGCGCAAAGGCGACCAAGCCGAACCCACCACCCATTTCGGTTACCAGGACGTCCCTGAAAGCCAGAAGGCGAAGAAAGTCGCCGAAGTGTTTCACTCGGTGGCGGCCAAGTACGACCTGATGAACGACGTGCTTTCCGGCGGCATGCACCGCCTGTGGAAGCGCTTCACCATCGAGCTGTCGGGTGTACGCGCCGGCAACCGCGTACTGGACATCGCCGGCGGTACCGGTGACCTGGCCGCCAAGTTCTCGCGGCTGGTCGGACCGACCGGGCAGGTGGTGCTGGCCGACATCAACGAATCGATGCTCAAGGTTGGCCGTGACCGCCTGCTCGACCGTGGCGTGGCCGGCAACATCGAGTTCGTCCAGGCCGATGCCGAGAAGCTGCCGTTCCCGGACAACCATTTCGACTGCGTGACCATCGCCTTCGGCCTGCGCAACGTCACCCACAAGGACGAGGCCATCCGCTCGATGCTGCGTGTGCTCAAGCCGGGCGGCCGCCTGCTGGTGCTGGAGTTCTCCAAGCCGACCAACAAGCTGATGTCCAAGGCCTACGACGCCTACTCGTTCGCCTTCATGCCCCTGGCCGGCAAGCTGATCACCAACGACGCGGACAGCTACCGCTACCTCGCCGAGTCGATCCGCATGCACCCCGACCAGGAAACCCTCAAGGCCATGATGGTCGACGCCGGCTTTGACCGCGTCACCTACCACAACATGACCAGCGGCATTGTCGCCGTACACCGGGGAATCAAGCCCTGATGCTGCTGGCCGGGCTGTTCGCCAGCGTCGAACATGGCCTGAACCGCGTCCTGCGCATGGACAGCACGGCCCTGCCGCGGCTGGCCGCGCTGGAAGGCAAGGTCATCGAGATCGACTGCCGTCAACCGGCCCTGCAGGTATTCATCCTGCCCGATGAACAGGGCCTGATGCTGGCCGCCCACTGGGAAGGCGAGGTCGACTGCAGCCTGCGCGCCCCGGCCGGCAGCCTGGCGCAACTGGCGCTGGCCAGGGACAAGACGGCGGTGCTGCACAGCCCTCAGGTCGAGCTGCATGGCGACAGTGCCGTGCTGCTCGACCTGTTCGGCGTGCTGCAGGACCTGGAACTGGACTGGGAACACGAGCTGCAGCGCTGGCTCGGCCCGGTCGCCACGGCCATGCTGGCCGGGCACATCCGCCTGCGTGCGCGCTGGACCCGCCAGGGCCTGGCGCGCTTCAGCCAGAACCTTTCCGAGTACCTGGCCGAAGAGTCCCGCACCCTGGTCGGCAGACGCGAAGCCGAAGCCGCCTTCAGCGAACTCGATGCCCTCAAGCTTGATACCGAACGCCTCGAGGCGCGCATCAAGCGCCTCTCCCGATCCCTTGATACCAGCGATAACGCATGAAGCTGCTCGCCGTCCGCCGTCTTTTCCGCATCCAGCGCGTCGTCATCCGGTACCGGCTGGATGACCTGCTGTTCGACTACCCGCTGCCCTGGTGGCTGATGAGCCTGCGGCTGCTGATGCCGTGGCGCTGGCTGCCACGCAAGCCGTCCGAACTCAGCCGTGGCGCACGCCTGCGCCTGGCGCTGCAGGACCTGGGGCCGATCTTCATCAAGTTCGGCCAGTTGCTGTCGACCCGGCGTGACCTGCTGCCAACCGACATCGCCGACGAGCTGATGTTGCTGCAGGACCGCGTCCCGCCATTCGACCCGCAACACGCCGTGGCGCTGATCGAGGAACAGCTCGGTGCCAAGGTGGGCGAAGTGTTCAGCCGCTTCGACGTCGAGCCCCTGGCCTCCGCCTCGGTAGCCCAGGTGCATGCAGCCCGCCTGAAAAGCGGCGAAGAGGTGGTGGTCAAGGTGGTTCGGCCGGGCCTCAAGCCGGTAATCGCTGCGGATATTGCCTGGCTGTTCCTGATCGCCAAAGGCGCCGAGCGTGCCTCTGCCGATGCCCGCCGGCTGCATCCGGTGGAAATCGTCGGCGATTATGAAAAGACCATCTACGACGAACTCGACCTGCTGCGCGAAGCGGCCAACGCCAGCCAGCTGCGACGTAATTTCGAAGGGTCCGAGCTGATGTATGTGCCGCAGGTGTACTGGGACTGGTGCCGGCCGAAGGTGCTGGTGATGGAACGCATCTACGGCGTCCCGGTAACCGACATGGCGACCCTCGCCGATCAACGCACCGACATGAAGATGCTGGCCGAGCGCGGGGTGGAGGTGTTCTTCACCCAGGTGTTCCGCGACAGCTTCTTCCACGCCGACATGCACCCCGGCAACATCTTCGTCAGCACGGTGCGGCCCTGGAGCCCACAGTACATTGCCATCGACTGCGGCATCGTCGGCAGCCTGACGGACGAGGACCAGGACTACCTGGCGCGCAACCTGATCGCCTTCTTCAAGCGTGACTACCGCCGCGTTGCACAGTTGCACATCGACTCGGGTTGGGTCCCGGCGCACACCAAGGTCAATGAATTCGAAGCGGCGATCCGCACTGTGTGCGAACCGATCTTCGAAAAACCGTTAAAGGATATTTCCTTCGGCCAGGTGCTGATGCGCCTGTTCCAGACTGCCCGGCGCTTCAACATGGAAGTGCAGCCGCAGCTGGTACTGCTGCAGAAAACCCTGCTCAACATCGAAGGCCTGGGCCGCCAGTTGTACCCCGACCTGGACTTGTGGAGCACCGCCAAGCCGTTCCTGGAACGTTGGATGCGTGAGCGCATGAGCCCGAAAGCCGTGCTAGGCAACATCCACAGCCAGGTCGAACAGCTGCCGCACCTGGCCGACATGGCCCGTGACGTGCTCGAACGCCTGTCACAACCGCACCTGCACGATCCGCAACTCCCCGAGCGCCGGCGCCAGGGCGACCGCTGGCCGCTGCGCCTGCTGGGTGCCGGCCTGCTGGGCGGCGGTGCGGTGCTGGCGGCGGGTCCTGCCGAGGCCGCCAGCCTGGCCGCCCCGACTGCCTGGCCGGCTTGGCTGATGCTGGCTGCTGGCCTTTACCTGATCGTGCGCCAATAGCCAGCCGCGCGCATGGCTGGCACACTAGCGCAAAGGGCCCGGCACAGGAGCGGGCCCGCTTTGGAGTCGACGATGAAAGACTGGCTGGACGAGATCAAGTGGAACAGCGAAGGCCTGGTACCGGCGATCGCCCAGGACCACAAGACCGGACGCGTGCTGATGATGGCCTGGATGAACCGCGAATCGCTGGCCCTGACCGCCGCCGAACAGCGTGCCATCTACTGGTCGCGTTCGCGTGGCAAGCTGTGGCGCAAGGGCGAGGAGTCCGGGCATGTGCAGAAGCTGCATGAAATGCGCCTGGACTGCGATGCCGACGTGATCATCCTGATGGTCGAGCAACTGGGCCATATCGCCTGCCATACCGGCCGTGAAAGCTGCTTCTACCGCGTTTTCGAAGACGGCCGGTGGAAAACCGTCGACCCGGTCCTGAAGGACCCGGATGCCATCTACAGCGTAGGACACTGACATGAGCGACACCCTCAATCGCCTGGCCGACGTGCTTGAAGAACGCAAGCAAGCGGCGCCCGACAGCTCCTACGTGGCCAGCCTGTACCACAAGGGCCTGAACAAGATTCTGGAAAAGCTCGGCGAAGAATCGGTCGAGACGATCATTGCCGCCAAGGATGCTGCAGTCAGCAAGGATTACAGCGATGTCATCTATGAAACCGCCGACCTGTGGTTTCATAGCCTGGTAATGCTCAGCGCGCTGGGCCAGCATCCGCAAGCCGTGCTCGATGAACTGGAACGCCGTTTCGGGCTGTCCGGGCACGATGAGAAGGCAGCACGAACGCCTTCTGCCTGACGGGCGCCTGTGGGAGCGTGTTGCCGGATCGATTTGCTGTACACACATTTTTCAGGAGTACGAAATGGGTATCTTTGACTGGAAACACTGGATCGTCCTGCTGGTCGTCGTGGTCCTGGTGTTCGGCACCAAGAAGCTGAAGAACTTCGGCAGCGACCTGGGCGAGTCGATCAAAGGCTTCCGCAAGGCCATGAGCGACGAAGAGAACAAGCCGGCCGAGCAGACTCCGCCGCCAGCCCAGCCCGTCCCACCGGTGCAGAACACTGCCCAGCCGAACCAGGGCCATACCATCGAAGGCCAGGCCCAGCCGGTCCAAGAGCCGCAGCGGAAAGACTGACCCATGTTCGGCATCAGTTTCAGCGAGCTGCTGCTCGTCGGCCTGGTCGCCCTGCTGGTGCTCGGCCCCGAGCGCCTGCCCGGTGCCGCGCGCACGGCGGGCCTGTGGGTCGGTCGGCTCAAGCGCAGCTTCAACAGCATCAAGATGGAAGTAGAGCGCGAAATCGGCGCCGACGAAATCCGTCGCCAGCTGCACAACGAGCACATCCTGCAGATGGAAGAGGAAGCCAGACGCATCCTCAACCCGATGACCCCACCGGCACAGCCGCCGGTCACCACTGCAGTCGTGCAGCCCCCTGCGGGGCTTGAAGCCCGGCCAGTCGAGACAGCTGCCGCCCCGGCCACACCTTCCGAACCGCCCCAACCGCCGCGAGCCCCATGAGCGAGAACCCGGAACACGACCAGCCGATGCCGCTGGTATCGCACCTGACCGAACTGCGCACGCGCCTGTTGCGCTGCGTTGCCGTCATTTTCCTCATTTTTGCCGGGCTGTTCTCCTTCGCCCAGCAGATCTACACGCTGGTCTCGGCGCCGCTGCGCGAGCACTTGCCGGCGAATGCGACGATGATCGCCACCGACGTGGCCTCGCCGTTCCTGACACCGTTCAAGCTGACCATGATCGTCTCGCTGTTCCTGGCGATCCCGTTCATCCTCCAGCAGATCTGGGGCTTCATCGCACCCGGGCTGTACCGTCATGAAAAGCGCATCGCCATCCCGCTGCTGGTGTCGAGCATCCTGTTGTTCTACGCCGGCATGGCCTTCGCCTATTTTCTGGTATTCCCGCTGATCTTCGGTTTCTTCGCCAGTGCCACGCCGGAAGGCGTATCGATGATGACCGACATCGCCAGTTACCTGGACTTCGTGATGACGCTGTTCTTCGCCTTCGGCGTGGCCTTCGAGATCCCGGTGGCGGTGGTACTGCTGGTGTGGATCGGCGTGGTCGACGTGAAATACCTGAAGAAGATCCGCCCCTACGTGATCATCGGCTGCTTCGTGGTCGGCATGGTTCTCACCCCGCCGGACATCTTCTCCCAGACCCTGCTGGCCGTACCCATGTGGCTGCTGTTCGAGATCGGCGTGCTGTGCGGCAGCCTGATCCGCAAGCGCAGCGAAGCCGACGACAACGCCGCCAATGACCACAACGACCAGCCGCCAGCGACCCAGCCGTGAACCTGTTGCTTCTTGAAGAGGCCGACTTCGTCGCGGCCGACCGCGTCGTTCTTGCTGACCGGCGCTTCACCCACATGCAGGAGATCCACCGCGTGACGGTGGGCGACAATCTGCGCGTTGGCCGTATCAACGGCCTGATGGGCAAGGCCACGGTATTGCGCCTGGAAACCCACGAGGCCGAACTGGAAGTCGTCTTCGACCAGCAGCCACCGGCCAAACTGCCGTTGACCCTGGTGCTGGCCGTTCCTCGTCCGAAAATGCTGCGTCGGCTGTTCCAGACCGTAGCCACCCTGGGCGTACCGCGGCTGATCCTGGTGAACAGCTACAAGGTCGAGAAAAGCTTCTGGCAAACCCCTTTCCTGCACCCCGACAGCATTCGCGAGAACCTGATCCTCGGCCTGGAACAGGCACGTGACACTGTGCTGCCCGAGGTGATCATCGAGAAACGCTTCAAACCGTTCGTCGAAGATCGCCTGCCATCCATCGCCGCAGGCACCCTGGGCCTGGTCGGCCACCCCGGCCCCTACCCTGCCTGCCCACGTGCCGTGGAGCAAACCGTGACCCTGGCCATCGGCCCGGAGGGCGGCTGGATCCCCTACGAAGTGGAGCTGTTGGGCCAGGCCGGCCTGACGCCGGTGCAACTGGGTGAGCGCATCCTGCGGGTAGAGACCGCTGTGACCGCCCTGCTTTCACGGATATTCTGACAAACAAGTCAACTTTTACCCATAAAGTTTCCCTCCCCCGCGCCGATGGCCTTGGCAACAACAACACATATTCGTGCTGCCAAGCCGGCCAGGGGATTTCACATGTATCAATGGATCGCCCAATCGTTGGGCAACGTGAGCGTCAGTCGCAAACTGGGCCTGGGCTTTGGTCTCGTGCTGCTATTGACCCTGGCCACCACCCTGACTGGCTGGTACGGCATGGACAGCATCGTCAACCGTGGCGACAAGCTGGGTAACATCTCGGTCATTCTGGAATATACCCAGGATCTGCGCATCGCCCGCCAGCAATACCAGCGCCAGCGTGACGACGCGTCGGTGGCAGAGCTGGAAAAAGCCCTGGCCAACCTCGACCGCCAGGTTCAGCTGATGCTCACGCAGATCGAACAACCCGCCGACCGCCAGCGCCTGGAGCAACAGCGCGAGGCCGTGCGCGGCTACCAGCAGGCATTCAGCGAGCTGAAACAGGCCGGGCAACGTCGCGAGGCCAGCCGCAGCTTGCTTGGCGACACAGCCGACAAGGCCACGGAACTGGTCGGCCGCGTACAGCGTAGCCTGCTGCAAGGTGGCGATATCAGCCAATACCAGTACGCTGTTGAGGTCAGTGCCTTGCTGCAACAGGCGCGCTTCCAGGTGCGCGGCTACACCTACAGCGGCAATGCCGACTTCCAGCAAACCGCACTCAAGGCCATCGACCAGGCCCTCGCCGAGTTGCGCGCGTTGCCGGCCAAGGTGCCTGCCGAACATGCCGCCAGCCTGGACGACGCCGCCACTGCCATGGCTGGCTACCGTGACGCGGTAACCCAGTTCGGCAACGCCCAGGCCGCTACCGAGCAGGCCCTGCAAGACATGGTCGCGCACGGCACGGTGCTGTTGCAGACCAGCCAGGCGATGACCGCTTCGCAGACCGAGGTACGCAACGCCGGCGCCGCCCAGGCCAAGAGCCTGCTCGCCCTGGCCACCGCCCTGGCCCTGGCCCTGGGCTTGCTGGCGGCCTGGACCATCTCCCGGCAGATCATCATCCCGCTGCGCCAGACCCTGCGCGCCGCCGAACAGGTGGCCAGTGGCGACCTGACCCAGCAACCCCAGGTGCAACGCCGCGACGAACTCGGCCAGCTGCAGGCCAGCATGCAGCGCATGACCCAGGGCCTGCGCGAACTGATCGGCGGCATCGGCGATGGCGTCACGCAGATCGCCAGCGCCGCAGAGGAGCTGTCGGCGGTGACCGAGCAGACCAGCGCCGGGGTCAACAACCAGAAGGTCGAAACCGACCAGGTGGCGACCGCCATGAACCAGATGACCGCGACCGTGCACGAAGTGGCCCGCAATGCCGAGCAGGCCTCGGAAGCCGCGCTGGTAGCCGACCAGCAGGCCCGCGAAGGCGACCGCGTGGTGGGCGAAGCGGTGGCGCAGATCGAGCGCCTGGCGGGCGAAGTGGTCAACTCCAGCGAGGCCATGAACCAGCTCAAGGCCGAGAGTGACAAGATCGGCAGCGTGCTCGATGTGATCAAGTCGGTAGCCCAGCAGACCAACCTGCTGGCCCTCAACGCGGCGATCGAGGCCGCCCGTGCCGGTGAGGCCGGGCGTGGCTTTGCCGTGGTTGCCGATGAGGTGCGCAGCCTGGCCCAGCGAACGCAACAATCCACCGAGGAAATCGAAGAGCTGATCGCCGGCCTGCAGAGCGGCACCCAGCGTGTGGCCAGCGTGATGGACAGCAGCCGCCAGTTGACCGACAGCAGCGTCGAACTGACCCGCCGCGCCGGCAGTTCACTCGAGACCATTACCCGGACCGTGTCGTCGATCCAGGCGATGAACCAGCAGATCGCCACCGCCGCGGAACAGCAGACGGCAGTGGCCGAGGAGATCAACCGCAGCGTGATGAACGTGCGGGACATTTCCGACCAGACCTCGGCAGCCAGTGAAGAGACGGCCAGCTCAAGCGTGGAGCTGGCGCGGCTGGGTACCCACCTGCAGGGGTTGGTGGGGCGATTCAAGCTCTGATTGGGTGAATGAGTAGCCTGTGCTGTACCTGTGGAAGTGGGTTTACCCACGAGGGGGCCAGCGCAGGCTGATCATTCCTACCTGCTAGGGTGAAATTTCCTACCTGATTTTCAGGTCAAGTCCTACAACTCCGCTGCCGATTGGCAGAGGTGTGATGTGGCACTGCGCCCGCATCCCCTCCCCAATTGCACGGAGACTCACCATGCTCGGCTACCTCAACCGCAAGCTCGGCAACATCAGTGTCGGTGCCAAGCTCGCCCTCGGCTTCGCCGTGGTGTTGCTGCTTACCATGGCAACCACGATCAGCGGCTGGCGCGCGCTGGATGGCGCCATCGTGCGCTCGCAGCAACTCAGCGAAATAGGCCTGATCAACGACCTGACCAAGGACCTGCGCGCGGAACGCATTACCTACCGCGTCCTCAGCGATGACACCAGCAAAGCACAGATCAGCACCATCCTCGACCAGCTGAACAACAGGCTGACCACCCTGCTGCAACGCAGCAACGTCAACGAATCCCGGCAGATACTCAGTGAAAAACTGGCACTGTTGCAGCGCCTGCGTGACGACTTCAGCGAACTGCAACGCAGCGTCGCCGCCCGTACCGCCCTGCGCCAGGCCATGCAGGCCCAGGAGCAGAAACTCAACGACGCGATCGACGAACTGCAGACCCAGGCCTTGCTGAGGATGGGCGCCGACAGCCAGCAAAGAGGCATACTCGGCCTGATGGACACGGTAAGCCGGCACATCGACGGCGCCAACCAGCAGAGCCTGGTGCCGGCTTACACCTTTTCCCCTGTCGAAGACTTCGCCAAGGTCGGAAACAGCGCCCTGGCTGCCGCCGACAGCAGCCTTGAGCAGTTGCTCAAAGGCCTTGTCCCGCTAGGCTTGCCCCGTACCCTGACCGAACAGCCGACAGCCGAACTGGCCAGGTACCGCACCAGCCTGGAGCAATACCGCCGCGCCGCCGTGCGCGTCGAGCAGCTACAGAACAACCTGGAAACAATGGGCGACGAGCTGCGTGCCGTAAGCCTGGAACTGGGCAAGCGCAAGATCGAGCAACGCGACAGCGAAGCCCTGGCCGCCCGCTCGCTGCTGACCAGCGTGGCATTGCTGGCGCTGGTGGTGGGTGTGCTGGCCAGCTGGCTGATCACCTTGCAGATTACCCAGCCCCTGCGCCAGACCCTGGGCGTGGCTGCGCGCATTGCCAAAGGCGACCTGAGCCAGGTCGAAGCCGTGCAGCGACGTGACGAGATGGGCCAGTTGCAAGGCAGCATGCGCGACATGACCTTGAGCCTGCGCGAGCTGATCGGCGGCATAGACCAAGGCGTCGGCCAGCTTTCACAGGCCGCCTCGGAGCTGGCGACCAGCAGCGAGGATACCAAGCTGCGCATCAACCAGCAGCGCGAGGAAACCGACCAGGTGGCCACCGCCATGAACCAGATGAGCGCCACGGTGCAAGAAGTCGCACAGAACGCCGAACAGGCCTCGTTGGCCGCGACAAATGCCGATCAGCAGGCGCAGATGGGCGACCAGGTGGTGGCAGAGGCCATCGGCCGGATCGAGCAACTGGCCAGGCAGATGGACCACTGCCTGGCGGCCATGCAGCACCTGGCCGGCGAAAGCCAGCGCATCGGCAGCATCCTCGATGTGATCAAGTCGGTGTCCGAACAGACCAACCTGCTCGCCCTGAACGCAGCGATCGAAGCGGCACGGGCCGGTGAAGCCGGGCGCGGCTTTGCCGTGGTGGCCGACGAAGTCCGTGGCCTGGCCCAGCGCACTTCGACCGCGACAGAAGAAATCGGCCAACTGATCGACAGCTTGCACAGCGGTACCGATGAAGTGACCCGGCTGCTGGACAACAGCAAGAGCCTGACCGAGCAAAGCGTGGAACTGAGCCGCAGGGCCGGGCATGCGTTAGGCCAGATTACCGACACGGTATCGAGCATCCAGGGCATGAACCAGCAGATCGCCACGGCCAGTGAAGAACAGAGCGTGGTCGCCGAACAGATCAACCGTAGCGTGCTGAATGTGCGGGACGTTTCGGATCAGACCAGCGCGGCCAGCGAGCAGACGGCGGCTTCGAGCGGGGAACTGGAGCAGTTGGGGCAACAGCTGCGGGGGATGGTGAGGCGGTTCAGCATTTGAGTTTGCCGGGGCTGCCTTGCAGCCCTTTCGCCACGCAAGGCCGCTCCTGCACGAGATCGCCTACCTCTGCAGGACTGGCCTTGCGGCGCGAAAGGGGCGCAAAGCGCCCCTGGTGGTTACAGCACCTGACGCAGGAAGGCCTGCGCGCGCGGGTCCTTCGGCGCAGCGAAGAATGCCGCTGGCGCCGAGTCCTCCAGCAACTTGCCATGGTCGAAGAACAGCACGCGGTCCGCCACTTCGCGGGCAAAGCCCATCTCGTGGGTCACGCAGACCATGGTCATGCCCTCCTGAGCGAGGGTCTTCATCACGTCCAGCACCTCGCCGACCATTTCCGGGTCCAGCGCCGAAGTCGGCTCGTCGAACAGCATCACTTTCGGGTCCATGGCCAGGGCGCGGGCGATCGCCACCCGCTGCTGCTGGCCGCCGGACAGGCGTGACGGATATTCGTTGGCCTTCTGCGCGATGCCGACCTTCTCCAGCAGCGCTCGGGCCTTGGCCTCGCGCTCGGCCTTGTTGCGCTTGCGCACCACTTTCTGCGCCAGGCACAGGTTTTCCAGCACGGTCATGTGCGGAAACAGGTTGAAGTGCTGGAACACCATGCCGACTTCGCGGCGGTAGGCGTTGATGTCGGTCTTCGGGTCGGCCAGTTGCAGGCCATCGATGGCCACATGGCCTTCGTCGAAATGCTCCAGGCCGTTGAGGCAGCGCAGGAAGGTCGACTTGCCCGAACCCGACGGGCCGAGCACCACCACCACTTCGCCCTTGGCGACCTGGGTGGTGACGTTATCCACAGCGCGTACCACGTGGCCACGGGTGTCGAAGACTTTCAGCAGGTCACGGACTTCAATCACTTTGCGCAAGCCTCCGCTCGAGCCGGCTGGCCAGGTGCGACAGCGGCAGGTTGATCAGCAGGTACAGGCCTGCCACGCAGAACCAGATCTCGAAAGTCGAGAACGAGGTGGTGATGGCCTCGCGGCCGCTCTTGGTCAGTTCGGTGATGGCGATCACCGACACCAGCGAGGTGTCCTTGACCAGGCTGATGAACTGCCCGGCCAGAGGCGGCAGCACACGCTTGAACGCCTGCGGCAGGATCACATGACGCATCGACTGGCCCGCGTTCAGGCCCAGCGAGCGGGCGGCTTCGTTCTGGCCCTTGGCGATGGACTGCACGCCGGCACGCACGATTTCCGCCACGTAGGCGCCGGTGAACAGCGCCAGCGCGGCGACCCCGGCAAACTCGCGGGAGAGGTTAAGCACCGTACCGATGAAGAAGTAGAAGATGAAGATCTGCACCAGCAGCGGGGTACCGCGCACCAGTTCGACGTATACCGTCGACAAGTCACGCAGGGTCGGGTTGCTGGACAGGCGGCAGAGGCCGGCAAACAGGCCGATCACCAGGCCCAGGGCACCGGATACCACCGAAATCCATAGCGTGGTCCACAGGCCCCAGGCCAGCGGACCGGCAGCCCAATGGCGCGTCACGCCAATCTGGTCGCCTTCGGAGACGTCGTCGCCGCGGCTCAGTTGCAGGCTGTCCTTGGCCACGTCGAGCACCTGCTCGCCACCGTTCTCGTCTTTCAGCGTGACACGGGCATTGTCGCCGGAGACGACGATCTCCTGAACGGTGCCGTAACCGGCGGCGCGCTGTGCTTCCTCGGCCTTGTAGGCGAAGTACTGCGGGACGCGGTTCCAGCGCCACTCGTAGGAAATCATCGAGGTGGCCAGGTACAGGCTGAACGCCAGGCCCACCAGGACCAGGGCGGTCAGCCCATGCCAGGGCCACTGGGCTTTCTTGTGTTTGATCACGTGGGGTACTTCCGTAAATGCGAACGCGCAGGGTTTGCCTGCGCGTCGGGGTCATAAAGCCGGGCTTGTGGCCTGGGCCTTACTCCATTTCCTTCAGCCAGTCCTTGTTCTTGAACCACTTGTCGTGAATACGATCGTAGGTCCCGTCATGCTTGATCTGGTGCAGGAAGTTGTTGATGAAGTTGATGCTGTCGTAATCGCCTTTCTTCAGGCCGAAGGCCAGCGGCTCGTAGGTGAAGGGTTCTTCGAGGAACAGCAGCTTGCCGGCACCGGCTTTCTCCACTGCCACGACGTTGTAAGGCGCGTCGTAGACGAAGGCATCGGCCTTGCCGTTGACCACGTCCATCACCGCTTCCTGCTCGTTGTCGTAGCCATGGTACTTGGCTTTGCCGATCAGCTTCTTCGCGACCATTTCACCGGTGGTACCCAGCTTGGAAGTCAGGCGGTACTTCTCGTTGTTCAGGTCCTTGTACGACTTGATCTCGCCCGCCAGCTCCTTGCGGATCAGCAGGGTTTGGCCGACCACGATAAAGGGTTCGCTGAAGTTCAGGCGCAGGTTGCGTTCCTGGGTCAGGGTCATGCCGCTGCCGATCATGTCGAACTTGTCGGTCAGCAGGGCCGGGATGATGCCGTCATAGGCGGTGGACACCGGCTCGAACTTGACGCCCATGGACTTGGCCATGGCCTTGAGGATATCCACTTCGAAGCCGATGATCTCGCCACGCTTGTTGGTCATCTGGAACGGCATGTAGGTCGGATCCATGCCCACCCGCAGGGTGCCGCGCTTGACCGCGTCATCAATGGCTCCGGCCTGGGCCGCAGTCACGGCGACCAGGGCGGTGACACCGACCAGCAGTCGCGAAAGGTATTTCTTGATCATCACCAGGTCCCCTAGCAAGAAAAGTAGCGAATCTTATTGTTGGCACGGCCGTACTGGCCGATGCGGCATGTCGGAGAGGGATGCTAACGCATGGCGGCCCGGGGACCTAGAGCTGGGGGGGACTTTGTTGGCCAAAATCGAGGCAAGGCCTTAAAAGCTTCGCGGGCACGTCGGATCGCCGCACCGCCGCTCCCACAGTTACTGCACAGCCTTTGAGGCATGCGCTGTACCTGTGGGAGCGGCGGTGCGGCGATCCGACGTGCCCGCGAAGAGGCCCGATCAGGCGCCGACGAGTGCCGGTTGGCCTTCATTCTCCGGATGCAGCGGCAACAGCGGCGAATGCGGGTCGTTCTTTATCGATGCACGCCACACATCGATCCACGCCGCGTTGTGCTCGGCCCACACCTGCTCGTGCAGGCGGCTCAACGCCACCGGGTCGCTGAGCAGGGCCAGGCGGGTGTTAAGGTCCAGCCCCTTCGGCCCTACCTCCATCGCCTTGGCCACACGCTCGGCACGCAGCGCCTCGATCGGTGCCGCCTGGCCGTGACGGGCCGTGGCCATGGCGCAGGCCAGGGCGTTCTGCCGCGGGTCGACCACAGCGCGCACGAAGCCATCATGCAGGGCATGCCAGCGGTTTTCGTGGGTGTACTGGTCGGTGGCCAGCAACTCCTGCGGCGTTGCGTATTCCTCAGGGATGAGGAACAGCTTCTCATCCTTGGCCGCCAGGCCCAGGCGGGTGCGGCTGGAAATCACCGAAACCGGAATCGACAGCACCAGCGAACCGACGATCGGCGCCAACCACCACAGGAAGCTAGGGTTCAGCCAGGCCACCAGCGCCGCCCAGGCAATACCCAGCAGGGTCTGGGGACCGTGGCGGCGCACGGCTTCGCTCCAGGGCGTGGAGTCGTCGTCACGCTGCGGCGAGTTCCAGGTCGCTGCCCAGCCGAGGAACGCGGCCAGCACGAAGCGGGTGTGGAAGATCATGCGCACCGGCGCCAGCAACATGGAGAACAACATCTCCATCAGCATCGACAGGGTGACCTTGATCCGCCCACCGAACTCGGTCGCGCCCTTGGCCCAGATCAGGATGACGCTGAGCAGCTTGGGCAGGAACAACAGCACGATGGTGGTGGAGAACAGCGCCACGGCCTTCTCCGGGTGCCACTGCGGCCACAGCGGGTAGAGTTGGTACGGTTCGATGAAGTACTGCGGCTCCATCAACGTGTTGGTCGCCAGCAGCGCGGTCGACAGCACCAGGAACAGGAACCACAACGGCGCCGACAGGTACGACATCACCCCGGTCAGGAACACCGCGCGGTGCACCGGGTGCATGCCCTTGACCAGGAACAGGCGGAAGTTCATCAGGTTGCCGTGGCACCAGCGGCGGTCACGCTTGAGCTCGTCGAGCAGGTTCGGCGGCAATTCTTCGTAGCTGCCCGGCAGGTCGTAGGCGATCCACACGCCCCAGCCGGCACGGCGCATCAGCGCGGCCTCGACGAAGTCGTGGGACAGGATCGCACCGGCGAACGCGCCCTTGCCCGGCAACGGCGCCAGGGCGCAGTGCTCGATGAACGGCTTCATGCGGATGATCGCGTTATGGCCCCAGTAGTGCGACTCGCCCAGCTGCCAGAAGTGCAGGCCGGCGGTGAACAGCGGGCCATACACGCGGGTGGCGAACTGCTGCAGGCGCGCATACAGGGTGTCCATGCCCGAGGCCTTCGGCCCGGTCTGGATGATACCGGCGTCCGGGTTTGCCTCCATCAGACGCACCAGGCTGCTCAGGCACTCACCGCTCATGACGCTGTCGGCGTCAAGCACGACCATGTACTTGTACTCGCCACCCCAACGACGGCAGAAGTCGTCGAGGTTGCCGCTCTTGCGCTTCACCCGGCGCCGGCGGCGACGGTAGAAGATGCGGCCGAAGCCTTTGGTTTCGCGGCACACGTCCAGCCAGGCCTGTTGCTCGGCCACGGCGATGTCGGTGTCGTTGGTGTCGCTGAGCACGAAGAAGTCGAAGCGGTCGAGGTTGCCGCTGGCGGCTACCGACTCGAACGTTGCGCGCAGGCCGGCAAACACCCGCGGGACGTCTTCGTTGCAGATCGGCATCACCAGCGCGGTACGCGCCTCGGGCGCAATCGGCTCATTACCGGCGCTGCTCCCCGAGATCTTGTATTTGTCGCGCCCGGTGAGCAACTCGAGGAAGCCCATCAGTGCGGTCCAGAAACCTGCCGACACCCAGCAGAACAGGATGCCGAAAAGTACCAGGATGGAGGTCTGCAAGGCGTACGGCCACACCTGTACCACGGTGTCCCACAGCGGCTGGTTGACGACTTCGTCGAAGTCCACGAACGACCAGCCCTGGTAAGGCAGGATGCCCTTCATGTACCAGCCGGCGACGATGGTCTGGCCGATCATCAGTGCCAGCAGGATGTAACGGCGGATCGAGCCGACCGTGCGCCAGCGTGCCGGCGGCAGCTCGCGCTTGGGCGGCTGTGGCGCATTGGCACGGCCGGTCATGCGTCGCCACATGCGGATCAGGATGTTGGTGCGCCATGGCTCGGGCACGACCTTGGTGCGCTTGATCGGCGGGGCGATCTTCAGGCACAGCCGGCCGCTGCCGTCGACGCCGAGCATTTCGGCGTCTTCCAGCTCGGCGGCGCTGCCTACGGTCAGGCGCGGGCCCACCGAGGCCTGCACGGCCTCGGCAGAGCTGGCGGCCGGGTTGGCCGCCAGGCGTTGGTGCAGCTCACTGAAGGACGTGCAACTGGCGAGTTCCGCCCGTTGCTCGTCGCTCAGTGGTAGGTGGGCCAGATATTCGCGCAGCGATTCCGGCCTTGCGCTTGAGTTACTCATCGGCAGGCAACTGATAGCTCCAGGTCTCGGTCAGCACCTTCTCGGTGGTGGCCGGGGTCCCGTTGGTGGGTGCCGCATCGGCGGCAGGTTGTTCGGCCTTGGCGGCTTTGTCGGCCTTGGCATGCTTGGTTGCGGCCTTGTCCTGCTTGGCATCCGCGGCAGGCTTGGCGGTCTCGACCGGCACGTCACGCACCAGCGCGGCACGCATTTCGGTCGATTTGTTGGCTTCCTTGACCTTCAGACGCAGGGTCAGGCGCCAGCCCTTGGTCTCTGGGTTATAGCGCAAGTTGTTCTCGACCACCTCGGCGTTGTCGCCGACGCTGATCTGGCTGCGCACCGCGGTGTCTTCCGGCAAGGCCGCCAGCGTCGGGCCGGCGAAGTCGACCAGGAAGGCCACGCTACCGTCAGGCTGGCGGATCAGGTTGGATTGCTTGACGTCACCGGTAGAGCGCAGGGTCTGCTTGACCCAGCCCAGCTCAGGCGCCTGGAACTTCGGCTCGTCGATGGTCCAGTGCAAGCGGTAGGCGTACTCGAACGGCTTGCCTGGCTCAGGCAGCTTTTCCGGGCTCCAGAACGCCACGATGTTGTCGTTGGTCTCGTCGGCAGTCGGGATTTCGACCAGGTCGACGGTGCCCTTGCCCCAGTCACCCTTCGGCTCGATCCAGGCGCTCGGGCGCTTCTGGTAGTTGTCATCGAGGTCTTCGTAGTCACTGAAGGCGCGCTGACGCTGCATCAGGCCAAAGCCGCGCGGGTTCTCGACACTGAAGTTGCTGACGGCCAAGTGTTTCGGGTTGTTCAGCGGACGCCACAGCCACTCGCCGTTACCCGCATGGATCGACAGGCCTTCGGAGTCATGCAGGGCCGGGCGATAGTTGAGGACCTTGGACGGCTGGTTGGGGCCGAACAGGTACATGCTGGTCAACGGGGCGATGCCCAGGCGGCTGACGTGGTCACGCAGGAACACGCGGGACTGCACGTCGACCACCGTGTCGTTGCCCGGACGCAGGGTCAGCTTGTAGGCGCCAGTGGAACGTGGCGAGTCCAGCAGTGCGTAGATCACCAGGTGCTTGTCGGCCGGCTTGGGCTTCTCGACCCAGAACTCGGTGAAGCGCGGGAACTCCTCACCCGACGGCAGCGCCGTGTCGATGGCCAGGCCACGGGCCGAGAGGCCGTACACGTGGCCCTTGCCGACCACACGGAAATAGCTGGCGCCAAGCAGGGTCATGATCTCGTCCTGCTTGTCGGCCTTGTTGATCGGGTACAGCACGCGGAAACCGGCGTAACCGAGGTTCTTGGTGGTTTCCGGGTCGTGCGGCACGTCACCGAACTCGAAGCGGCTCGGGTCGTACTTGATTTCCTCGACCTTGGTGGCGGTGACCTGGTTGATCTTCACAGGCGTGTCGAAATGCATGCCCTGGTGATAGAACGACAGTTTGAACGGGGTCTTGTCCTTGGCCCATTCGGCCTTTTCCTGCAGGAAGTGGATCTTCTGGTAGTCCGCGAACTTCATGTCGCGGAACACCGCCGGCAGGTTGCTTTTCGGTGCTTCGTACTTCTGGCCGGCCAGATCCTTTGCCTTGGCTGCAACATCGTCAAGATTGAATGCCCACAGCTGGCCCGCGCTCATCAGGCCGACCACTGCCACGCCGGCCATCAAGGCCTTGCGTAACCGAACACCGGGGATTCTTGATGCTTTTTGGGGACTAACAATCACGAGCAACCCTCGCCGAAAACAGATCATGAAACCAACGGCCAGCGACAAATGCCGGGTTGGCGAGCACTGTTCGGACCCCGTGAGGGCGTAATGATTCCCCAAACGGATCCAGACAATGCTCGAGTCAGAGTGAAACGAACCTGCGAACGCAGGTCCATGCAGCGCGCGATTATCCAGCAGGTCGCGTTACAACGCATCAGGCTGGAACAACTATTTATCGTACAAAACCCCTTGTTTTCCTGTGAACACGGGGTTTTTCGACCTCATATTTGTAACATAAATGTTACGGGGCCATCATTGACCAGGTGCACCTGCATATCCGCGCCGAATTGCCCGCTCGCGACGTCACCATGCAGGGCCTTCGCCTGCTGCAGAAGATAGTCGAACAACTCGGCACCAAGGGCCGGTGGTGCCGCCGTCGAGAAGCTCGGGCGCATGCCATTGCGGGTGTCTGCTGCCAGGGTGAACTGGGAAACCAGCAACAGCCCACCGGCAACATCCTTCAGCGACAGGTTCATCTTGCCCTGCTCGTCGCTGAACACGCGGTAGTTCAACAGTTTGTGCAACAGCTTGTCGGCCTTTTCACGTGAATCTTCAGGCTCGACCGCCACCAGCACCAGCAACCCCTGGTCGATGGCGCCGACGACTTCCCCTGCCACTTCGACCCGTGCGCCACGCACACGCTGCAGCAGGCCCTTCATGCTTCTTCCAGGGGCAGGTCGAGCAAGCGCCGAGCCATCTGGTCGGCAGCGCGCACCAGGGCATCGGTGATACCAGGCTCGGAAGCCGCGTGGCCGGCGTCGCGGATCACCTTCAGCTCACTGTTCGGCCAGGCCTGGTGCAATGCCCAGGCGTTGTCCAGCGGGCAGATCACGTCGTAACGGCCATGCACGATCACTGCCGGCAGGTGGGCGATCTTCGGCAGGTCGCGGATCAGCTGGTCCGGCTCGAGGAACGCGTTGTTCATGAAGTAGTGGCATTCGATGCGGGCGATCGACAAGGCGCGTTGCGGCTCGGAGAAGCGGTCGACCACCAGCGGGTTGGGGCGCAGGGTGGCAGTGCGGCCTTCCCAGGTGGACCAGGCCTTGGCGGCGTGCATCTGGGCGATCTGGTCGTTGCCCGTCAGGCGCTTGTGGAAGGCCGCGACCAGGTCGCCGCGCTCTTCCGGCGGGATTGGCGCGATATAGTCCTGCCAGTAGTCGGGGAACAGGCGGCTGGCGCCCTCCTGGTAGAACCAGTGAATTTCCTGCGGCCGGCACAGGAAGATGCCGCGCAGGATCAGGCCGTGCACCCGCTCGGGGTGCGTCTGGGCGTATGCCAGGGCCAGGGTAGACCCCCACGAGCCGCCGAACAGCACCCATTTGTCTATCCCGAGGTGCTCGCGGATACGCTCCAGGTCCTCGACCAGGTGCCAGGTGGTGTTGTTCTCCAGGCTCGCGTGCGGCGTGGAGCGGCCGCAGCCGCGCTGGTCGAAGGTGATGATGCGGTACAACGTGGGGTCGAAGTAGCAGCGGCTCTGGGCGTCGCAGCCGGCCCCAGGGCCGCCGTGGATGAACACCACAGGCAGACCTTCTGGCGAGCCGCTTTCGTCGACATACAGCACATGCGGCGCTTCCACGGCCAGATCGTGCCGGGCGTAGGGTTTGATCTGCGGGTACAGGGTCTGCATTACGCACTCCGTGTGAGGATTATTCGGCCGTGGGCCATCATAAACCTGAATTGCCCTCAGAGCATGTGTATAAGCAAGATCATCTTATGTACAGGCCGCAGACTCGGCCCACTAGCATCGGGGATCCCTGTAGAAACGAGGTTTCCCCATGATCGACCCGACCCAGCCTTCCACCACTGCCCCGCCGCTCCACTATGAACTTGTTGCCAGCAAGTTACCCGACTGGGTTGTCAATGCTACGCCAGCACAGCGACAACTCATGCGCGCCCAGGCGACCCGGCGCGACTCACAGATCGAACGTGCATGCCAGGAGCACCCGGAGGTCGCCCAGGCGCTGGTGCAGACCTATGGCCACCACCTGCAGGCCGAAACGAGGCTGCAGGCACTCCTGGCGACAGTGCCGCCACTGCAACAGTACGCCACAGACCTGCTGTCGACAGCGATCAGCGAGCGCTTCGGCACGACGCTTGATGTTTCACAGACTTACCTGATGAACCTGAACCGGGCCAAAACGTTCAGGCAGGCGCTCTCCAGCCCCGGCGAAGATCCGTTAGCAACCTCCTCCAGCGCGCTGAAGCTGGCGACTCAATCATTGCTGCACAGCGCCTTGCAGAACTTCGAGGCCTACGAGGCAGAGCCTGGCGGCTTGAGCGCCGGTAGCAACGAATCCGCCATCCTGGATCGCCAGGACGTCAGTCTGCTATCCACGGCAGCCAAGCTGCCCATCGTCGCAGAGGATTTCGCGGCGCTGGCACGCGAGCTTGATATCGGCGGCAAGTACCAGGTGCTGCTCGATTCGCTCGATCCTCCTGCCACCCATGCTGATGCCAAGACTGTCTACTCGGTGTTTGCTGCCGCAGAACGCGCGACTTTCCGCCTTCACGTCCACCAGGCCCTGCTCTTGGGCAAGATCGACAAGGCCATCCATGAAACATTACTCAAGCTCGACAGCGACAGTAAGGTCGAACACGACGGGCACCCCGTGCTATGTGCTAGCGTCGAGCTGCTGCACGCTTCGCTCACCGGCGCGATGGCGATTGGCGTCGATACCCGTATCCCAAGGGGAGCAGGGCGATTCCCGCCTGCCTCTTACCCCTATGGTGGCTGGCTGGTCCTCTATCTCCCAGGCATGCCCGAGCCGTTGAGCCAGCACGCCTCCAGGGCTGATGCTGAAGCATTCCTGCTCAAACAGCTGCCAGCATTTCGCAGCGCAGCAGGCCTGCAGCTGATACCAGAGCGGCATAAGCACAGTTTTCTCGACAAGCTCACCGACACGCTCGAGCCTTTTACCTGGGTCGCGAATGGGCAGTACCAGGAACGCGTGCCCGACCCCAATGCACGGGTCACCCTATACGTGCACCCTTTCACACAGCCATTTCTTGAACAACGAGTCACCCAAAGACAAGAGCGCCTGAGGGATGATGGCCTTTTCCATGCCGCGCCAACAGCGACGCTGGACGACCAGACCACCAAGCGGCAGCTTGGCTATTTCAAGTTCATCTCGCTCACCATCGCTAACATAGCGAGTCTTTACATACCGCCGTTAGCCGCCGTGATGTTCAGCGTAGCGACAGTGCAATTGGCCAATGAAACATTCGAAGGGATCGGCAGTTGGCTCGACGGCGACCGCCAACAAGCGTTCGACTACCTGATGGATGTGATAGAAAACGTTGGCATCATGGCTGCGCTCGCGGCGGCCTCCACCGCCAACGGCCGCCCCGTGATCGAGCGTATACCAGTCGAGACCCCGTCTTTCATCGAAGAGCTCAAGCCCGTCGAGTTGCCCAACGGTGACCGCCGACTGTGGTATCCCGACCTGACACCCTTTGCCCATGACCGGGTACTACCGGCAGGGCTCAAGGCCGATGAGTTCGGCCTGCTCCACCACGATGGCAAAAGCTGGTTACCCGTCGAGGACCGGGTGTTCTCGGTCAAGCGGGCAGAGAATGGCTATCGCCTGGAGCACCCGAACCGCCCCCAGGGCTACCAACCCAAGGCCTTGCATAATGGTGCCGGTGCCTGGCTACTCGAAACCGAACGACCGCTAAGCTGGAGCGCCCCGCGCCTGCTGCACCGCATGGGACACCTGAGCGCGCATTTCGACGAAACGACCTTGCAGCGAATACTCGAAGTCAGTGCTCTTCATGAAGACACCCTGCGCCGCACCCTGGTGGAAAACGGGCGGCTGCCAGCCTTGTTGCAAGACACCCTGCAGCGTTTCAAGCTGGATCAGGATATCAGGACGATGCACCCCGACTGGCCGGCCAGCAGGCTGCACAGCGAGTTCCTGCGCCAGTATCGCTCACTTCCCGGCAGCCAGGCACCGCAGGCACGATTGATTCGGCGTATCTATCCCGGTCTGCCAGAGCCTGTGATCGATGAGTTGCTACGCCATGCTTCCACCTCTGAAATTCAGCTACTGAACGAAGGCAGGATGCCATCGCGCATGGGTCAAGAGCTGCGCCACTACCAGCAACAAGTGCGCCTGGCACGTGCCTGCGAGGGGCTTTACCTGGACACGGTACGCAGCTGGGATGCCGACCGGCTGATTCTGCACACGCTCGGGCAGATACCCGAATGGCCAGCGGACATGATCATCGAGCTGCAGCAAGTTGGTCACATGCCCGCTGAAATCATGCGCATAGGCGATAGCAACGGCGCGCCTCGAACCAGCATTCTCAGCGCGAAGGACGGCTACGTGGTGGTCGGCGACACCCACGCGATTGACCCGGCGCGGGTTCATGATTCCCTGTTCAGCGCGCTTGCAGCGGCCCTGCCTGCCTCGGTGCGCCAGGCAATCGCGATAACAGGTGTGAAAAATACCCAGGCGCTCAAGCAGATGTTACAAACGAGGCCACTGCCTGAGCGCGCGCAGCTGAGACAGCTGTTACGCATGCAGCCTGTGCGTCCGGGTTACCAATCGCCGATGCGCCTGGCTGATGGTCGCCTGGGTTACCCGCTGGGAGGGGGGAGCGGAGCCGGGAACTACATCAGAAGGCCTACCTTGATGCGCATGATCAACCAGCTAGGCCTGCCTCGGCACACGTCAAATACTGCCGAAGGCATACTTGATACCTTGGAGCGAAGGGGGTTGAGCTTACGTCAGGTAAATGACCTGCTGCTGGATCTGCTCCGAGAGCGGAATACGCTGACCCTGTACCTGGACGCATGGCAAACCGCCTTGCGCGGCTCAGAAGCGAACGCCGAAGCGATCCTTTCACTGCGCGAGCGGCTCATGCAGTGCTGGTATGATCATGCGCCGCAACTGGCGAATAACGAATCGCCAAGCCTGCGCCTGGAACATTTCCCGATGGGCACGTTCCCAACCAATCTACCCACCTTTTTTGGCGAACGGGTCACACGCCTTGAGCTGATCGCCCCCTTTTACAACGCCACCACAGGCATGCAGCGACGCCAGCGTAACCTTGCAAGACTGCTGGAGCAGTTCCCCGGGCTGCGCTCACTGGAGATCACCCAGAGCACCGACGAAGATGGAGCAAGCGTCAGGGCACCCCTCCATACCGTGGAATTGATCGCCGTAAACCTCCCGCAGCTGGAGTCGCTCAGTCTGCCTTATCAAGGCCTGACCTTGACCGGCCAGGATTTCGAGGCGCTGTTGGGAATGCGTCAGCTGCGTCGACTCACACTTGATGGCAACCAGATTTCGCCGTTCGTGATGGAGGAATTCGGACGATTCACCCTCGACTACCTCAGCCTTGAAAGCATGTCGCTGGATAGCTGGCCTCGAAGCCTGACTCAACGAACCTTGCGGCAAATCGGTGAGCTTTCACTGCGCAACAACCGAATCCGGTCACTGCCCGGCTTTCTCATAGGTAACGAGCAGTCCACACTCACCCATACCGTCGTTCACCTGGAAGGGAATGACATCATGGAAGATCAGTTGCTGCGCATCCTGCTCAACCACGAGCGCAGCCCTGAACGTATCCACTTCGATCGGTCGCCATCCCTGAACGAACGCATGCGCCCCTATACCGAGCAACGCGAGCAATTGCACGGGGCCACTCACAGCTGGGCCAATGCATCGACCTCGACGGCACCGCTGAGCCCATTGGTCATGCAGATGCGCAATCGCATCGCCATGACCCTCAATGCCTACTGGCACGGCGTGGAACTCGGTTCGCGGAGCCCGCTACGTCTGCATGACGTCGCGTTGGATCAGTTTCCTCCACGGCTACCGTCATTCTTTCAATCGCAGGTTCGCGCCTTGTCCATGGAGCGGAACAGCGGCACGGCTGCGCAACTGAGTGCATTCTTCCAGCGCTTCAGCTCGGTAGAAGTTCTCACCCTGGGCAATTACCTGCAACCGGACCAGGCACTCGCCGCGACCCTGCTGCACCTACCGCAACTCACCTACCTTTCCTTGAATGAAATGGGCCTGACGATCGATAACCAGATCCTCGCCATCTTCGGCCAGCTGAGCAATCTGCAGACGCTGGAACTGTCTGGCAACCACTTGGGCGACATCACACAAGTGCCGCGAGCATTGCGCAACCTCCGCCGTCTCGACCTGAACAACATGGGCCTGACCCAGTGGCCCAACTGGGTCGATGCCCTGTTACCCCTGGAAGTGCTCGACCTCAGCGACAATCAGCTGACCAATCTGCCCGAACACATCCTCAGCAACCCTGACACCGATGCTCAGGTAACGTCGATTGCGTTATTCGACAACCCACTCAACGCCGAGACCATGGACCGAGCCAGGAGGTCCTCAGCGACCCAGCGGCGGTTCACCTTCGCCTTCAGCCCGCCTGGAGATGCTCCCGCGGGGGGACACATGCATGATCCCTTCCCCATCGACACTGAAGACAGGCCAGACCTGGCACGCTGGCTGCTCGGCAACCCATTGCAGAAAGAAGCGCTGCGCGATGCCTGGCAGCGACTTAAAGAGGCAGGTGATGCAAGCAACTTGCTGGCATTGGTGGGGCGTCTGCAACAGTCGGCGCCATACCGTAATGGCGACACCCGCGTGGCGTTTGCCGAACGGGTGCGATTGGTCCTGATACAAGCCCTGGTCAACCAGGAAGAGCGCGCCTTGTTCGAGCACATTGCACAAGAGGGGCTGGTCCAGCAGGACACTGGCAACCAGACCTGCCACGACGGCGTACTGCTGGTCTTCCAGAACCTGGAGTTTCTCATCGCCGAACGGCGACTGCTCAGCGAACATGCCGACACCGAGCCAATGCTGTATCAGGAGCTCAGGCGGCTTTACCGCCTGAGCCGCCTGGATGAAATGGCCCGTGACGGCACCCGCGAACGCGACGAGGCGGAAGTACGCCTGGCTTATCGCCGGGGTGCGAACCAGCCATTGAAGCTAGGCGTACCCAACGACAACATGCTCTTCGAGGCTATCGCCGAGGTCAGCCACAATGAGCTGACACGCGTGATCGAGCAGGTGCTGCAGGACGAGCGGGGCGAAGGCTTCCTGGAGTATGCGGTGAACAATCAGGAGTGGGGGCGTTATCTGCGTCATGCCCATGCAGATCGGTTCAACGCCATCGAGCGGACGTACCAGGCGAACGTGATCGACCTGCCCAGCCATTACCCGGCAGACACCCCCATCGAAGACCTGTCTGCCGAGTTCGATGCGCTGCAACGCATAAAGATCGAGCAGGAAAGACAACTGATCCGTGAACTCACCCAGCTTGCCAACCCAGACCGAATCTGACGATTGAACCCAAGGCGCGATACCTGGCTAAACGCCGTATCGCGCCTTTCCCCACCCCAGCGCAGAATCCAACAGCCGGGCCAGCACCTTTTGAGTGAGCGGCGCCAGGTCCTCGCGGTAGGCGAACGGCTCGACTTCCTCCATGTAGGTGCTTTGCGCCAGCTCCAGCTGCACCGCATGGATGTTGTTGGCCGGATCGCCGTAATGCCGAGTGATATGCCCGCCCTTGAAGCGGCCATTGAGCACATGGCTGTAGCCCTGGGCCTGGGCGCAGACCCCCTTCAGCTGTTCAGCCAGAGCCGGGTCGCAACTGGCGCCGTTGAAGGTGCCCAGGTTGAAGTCCGGCAGCTTGCCTTCGAACAGGTGCGGGATCCGCGAGCGGATCGAATGGGCATCCCACAGCAGGGCGTAGCCGAACTGCTCACGCAGCCGCGCCAGCTCGCGACGGATCGTGTCGTGGTAGGGTCGCCAGATCTGCTCCAGATACTGCTTGCGCTCCTCGCCAGTCGGCTCCAGCCCGTCCTTGAACAATGGCTCGCCCTCGAACAGCGTGGCCGGGTACAGGCCGGTGGTGGCACCGGCGTACAGCGGCTTGTCGTCCTCCGGGCGGTTCAGGTCGATGACGAAGCGCGAGTACTCCGCTGCCACCACACTGGCGCCCATCTCACGGGCAAAGTCATACAGCCGTGGAATATGCCAGTCGGTGTCCGGCAGGCTGCGTGCCTGTTCGACCAGGCCATCACGTACCATCGGCGACAGTTTCAGGCCGGCATGCGGCATGCTGACCAGCAGCGGCAGGTGGCCCTGGTGAAAACTCAGTACCTTGTCCATCGTGCCTCTCTCAGTGGGTAATCTCGAAGCCCTTGCGCACCACGCGCTTGGGCAGGTCGCCGCCCAGCCAGTAGGCCAGGTCGGCAGGACGGTCGATCTGCCAGGCGACGAAGTCGGCCACCTTGCCCACTTCCAGCGAGCCGTGGCTGTCGCCCAGGCCCAACGCCGTGGCGGCGTGCAGGGTGACGCCGGCCAGGGCTTCTTCCGGGGTCATGCGGAAGCAGGTGCAGCCCATGTTCAGCATCAGCCGCAGCGACAGCCCTGGCGAGGTACCGGGGTTGAGGTCGCTGGCCAGAGCTATCTTCACCCCGTGGCGGCGCAGCGCGTCCATCGGCGGCAACTGGGTCTCGCGCAGGAAGTAGAACGCCCCCGGCAGCAACACGGCGACCGTGCCAGCCCTGGCCATGGCAATGGCATCTTCCTCGGTCATGAACTCCAGGTGGTCGGCCGACAGCGCCTGGTAGCGCGCCGCCAGGCTGGAACCGTGCAACGATGACAGCTGTTCGGCGTGCAGCTTGACCGGCAGACCCAGCTCGCGGGCCTTGATGAACAGCCGTTCGACCTGCGCCGGGGAGAACGCCAGGTGCTCACAGAAGGCGTCGACTGCATCCACCAGGCCTTCGGCGGCCAGGGCCGGCAGCATTTCGTCGCAAATGTGGGCGATATAGTCGTCGGCCCGACCGGCATACTCTGGCGGCAGGGCGTGTGCCGCCAGGCAGGTGGTACGCACTGCCAGCGGCAGCTCGTCGGCCAGGCGCCGGGCCACGCGCAGCATCTTGCGTTCGTTGGCCAGGTCCAGGCCGTAGCCGGACTTGATCTCGATAGTGGTCACGCCATCGCCCATCAGCGCCTGGACCCGCTGACGGGCACTGGCGAACAACTCGTCTTCGCTGGCTGCGCGGGTCGCCCGCACGGTGCTGGCGATACCACCACCCTGGGCAGCGATTTCGGCATAGCTCACGCCCTGCAGGCGCTGCTCGAACTCGCCGCTGCGGTTGCCGCCGAACACCGCGTGGGTGTGGCAGTCGATCAGCCCGGGGGTGACCCAGGCGCCGCCCAGGTCCACCGTGCGCTCAGCCTCGACCGGCGCCAGCTCGGCGCGCGGGCCGATCCATTCGATCAGCCCGTCACGGGTGACGATGGCCGCGTCCTCGATGGCCGAGTAACGGCCCTCGGCCATGGTTGCCACATGGCAGTGCTGCCAGAGGGTTGTCATGCACAATCTCCTTTGCTAACGGTGTAGCTCGGCCGGCTCCGCTGCCGGCTGGCCCTGCCCGGCGCGCGGCTTGCACCACAGCAGGTAGGACGCCACCAGGAACACCACCCACAGCACGCCGACGAACAACGCCGCCTGGGTATCGGGGAAGTAACCGAGCACACCAAAGATGAATACCATGAACGCAATGGCCATGGCCGGGCCGTAAGGCCAGAACGGTACCGGGAATTGCAGTTTGGCCACCTGGTCGCGGCTCATGCTGCGGCGCATGGCCACCTGGGTAAGCAGGATCATCAGCCACACCCAGACAGTGGCGAAAGTCGCAATCGAGGCGATCAGCAGGAACACGTTTTCCGGGATCAGGTAGTTGAGCAACACGCCGATCAGCAGTGCAGCGCCCATCACCACCACGGTCATCCACGGCACGCCATGTTTCGACAGCTTGCCGAAGCCGCGCGGGGCGTGGCCTTGCTGGGCCAGGCCATACATCATGCGGCCTGCGCCGAAGATGTCGCTGTTGATGGCAGAGATCGCCGCGGAAATCACCACGACGTTCAGCACCGCGGCGGCAGAGCCGATGCCCAGGTTGCTGAAGATCTGCACGAACGGGCTGCCCTGGCTGCCGATTTGCGGCCACGGGTACAGGCACATCAGCACCAGCAGGGTGAGCACATAGAACAGCAGGATGCGCAGCGGCACGGCATTGATCGCCTTGGGGATCACGCGTTGCGGGTCCTTGGCCTCACCGGCGGTGACGCCGATGATCTCGATGCCGCCGAAGGCAAACATCACCACCGCAAAGGAGGCGATCAGGCCACCCACGCCATTGGGCATGAAGCCGCCGTGCTCGAACAGGTTGCCGATGCCCACCGCCTGCGCGCTGCCTGCCTGGCTGAAGCCGAAGGCCATGATGCCGAGGCCGGCCAGGATCATCGCCACGATGGCGCCGACCTTGAGCAGCGACAGCCAGAATTCCATCTCGCCAAACACCTTGACGTTGCACAGGTTGAGGCCGCCGATCACAAAGACGATGCCCAGCACCCAGATCCAGCGGGCCACCTCCGGGAACCAGAAGCCCATGTAGATACCGAAGGCGGTGACGTCGGCAATGGCGACGATGACCATCTCGAAGGCGTAGGTCCAGCCAAGGATGAAGCCGGCCATGGGGCCCAGATAAGTGCTGGCGTAATGGCCGAACGAGCCGGCAACCGGGTTGTGCACGGCCATTTCACCGAGCGCGCGCATGACCATGAACACGGCGGCGCCACCGATCAGGTAGGCCAGCAGCACGGCCGGGCCAGCCATCTGGATGGCCGAGGCGGAACCGTAGAACAGGCCGGTGCCGATGGCGGAACCGAGGGCCATGAAACGGATATGGCGGGCTGACAGGCCGCGCTTTAGACCTTGAGCTTGTTGCATGTCACGTCCTTGAGTTGTTTTTGTGGTCGTGAGATCGAAGGGGCCGCTGTGCGGCCCCAGGGGCATTACAGGCTTGGCAGCACACCCGTCGGCAGCAGCCCGGTCAGGCAACCCTTGGCCAACAGTTCCACGGCCTTTTCGATGTCGGGCGCGAAGAAACGGTCACGGTCGTAGTGCGGCACCTCGCTGCGCAGCGCCTGGCGTGCCTGCTCCAGCTTGGCCGAGGTCTTCAGGCCCTTGCGCAGGTCCAGGCCCTGGCAGGCACCCAGCCATTCGATGGCCAGCACGCCACGGGTGTTCTCGGCCATTTCCCAGAGACGCTTGCCAGCGGCCGGGGCCATCGACACGTGGTCTTCCTGGTTGGCCGAGGTCGGCAGGCTGTCGACGCTGTGCGGGTGCGACAGGGCCTTGTTCTCGCTGGCCAGGGCGGCAGCGGTGACCTGGGCGATCATGAAGCCGGAGTTGACCCCGCCGTTCTCCACCAGGAACGGCGGCAACTGGGACATGTGCTTGTCCATCATCAGCGAGATGCGGCGCTCGCTGAGCGAGCCGATTTCGGCGATGGCCAGGGCGATATTGTCGGCGGCCATGGCCACCGGCTCGGCGTGGAAGTTACCGCCGGAGATGACGTCACCCTCGGCGGCGAACACCAGCGGGTTGTCCGACACGGCGTTGGCCTCGATGCCCAGCACTTCGGCGGCCTGGCGCAGCTGGGTCAGGCAGGCACCCATGACCTGTGGCTGGCAGCGTAGCGAGTAGGGGTCCTGAACCTTGTCGCAGTTCTTGTGCGACAGCGAGACTTCGCTGGAATCGCCCAGCAGGTCACGGAAGCAGGCAGCGGTATCGATCTGGCCACGCTGGCCACGCACTTCGTGGATACGCGCATCGAACGGCGAGCGCGAGCCCAGGGCCGCTTCGACACTCAGGCCGCCGCAGGCGATGGCCGCGGCATACAGGTCTTCGGCCTGGAACAGGCCACGCAGGGCATAGGCGGTGGAAGCCTGGGTACCGTTGAGCAGGGCCAGGCCCTCCTTGGCGGCCAGGGTCAGCGGTTCGAGGCCGGCGACTGCCAGGGCTTCGGTGGCCGGCAGCCATTGGCCCTTGTGGCGGGCCTTGCCTTCGCCTAGCAGGACCAGCGACATGTGCGCCAGCGGGGCGAGGTCGCCGGAGGCGCCCACCGAGCCCTTGAGCGGGATATGCGGATAGACCTCGGCGTTGACCAGGGCGATCAGCGCATCGATGACCTTGCGGCGGATGCCGGAGAAACCACGGCTGAGGCTGTTGATCTTCAGCACCATGATCAGCCGGACCAGGTCATCGTCCAGCGGCGCGCCAACACCGGCAGCGTGCGACAGCACCAGCGAGCGCTGCAGGTTTTCCAGGTCGTGGCTGGCGATGCGGGTCGAGGCCAGCAGGCCGAAACCGGTGTTGATGCCATAGGCGGTACGGTCTTCGGCAATGATCTGCTCGACGCAGGCAACACTGGCGTCGATGGCAGGCGCAGCGCTGGCATCCAGGCTCAAGTGCAGTGGCGCCTGGTGGATACGGCGCAGCTGGGCCAGGGTCAGCTGGCCAGGAATGAGGTTAAGGGCTTCCACGTAGAGTCTCCTTTTTATTGTTCAGTGCGCGGCCGGCAGCACAGGCTGCGGCGCGAACGAGGATTTCAACAGGGCTGCGGCGCGGGCGATGTCCGGCGCCAGCCAGCGGTCTTCCAGGTACGCCGGCACCTGCTCTCGCAGCAGGCACCAAGCGGCATGGGTGCCAACGCCAAAGCGCTGGCCATTGAAGAATTCGAAGGCCTGGGCGGCCAGCAGGTACTCGATGGCCAGAATCTGGAAACAGTTCTCCAGCACCTGGTGCAGTTTCAGCGCGGCATTGGTGCCCAGGCTCAGATGGTCTTCCTGCAACCCGGAAGTGACGTAGTTGTCGAGCACTGCCGGTTGCGCCAGCTGGCGGTTCTGCGCACACAGCGCGGCGGCCACGTACTGGGCGATCATCATCCCAGAGTTGACCCCTGGGTTGCTGACCAGAAACGCCGGCAGGCCGCTGACCAGCGGGTTGACAAGACGGTCCAGGCGGCGCTCGGCGATGGCACCGATCTCGGCCATGGCAATCGCCAGCAGGTCGGCCGCCAGGGCTACCGACTGGCCGTGCGGGTTGGCCTGGGAGACCACCCGGAAGTCGTCCGGCGTGCCCAGCAGCAGCGGGTTGTCGTTGGCGCCGTTGAGTTCGGCCTCGACCTGCTGCACCACATGCACCAACTGGTCGCGGGCGGCGCCGTGCACCTGCGGGATCGAGCGGATGCTCAGGGCGTCCTGGGTACGGATACCTTTGCTGGCAGCGATCACTTCGCTGTCGGCCAGCAGCGCCCGCAGGTTCGCGCCCACCACCTGCATGCCCGGATGCGGCTTGAGGGCAATGATCTCGGGATCGAAGGCATCGATCTGGCCGCGCAGCGCTTCGAAGCTCATGGCGCCGATCACGTCGGCCCATTGCAGCAGCCGGCTGGCATCGTCCAGGGCCAGGCAGGCCAGCCCGGTCATGCACGGCGTGCCATTGACCAGGCACAGGCCGTCCTTGGCGCCCAGCTGTACCGGCGCCAGGCCTTCATCGGCCAGCGCCTGTGCGGCGTCGACAACCTGCCCCCGGTAGCTGACCTTGCCGATGCCCAACAGGCACACGCCGACATGGGCCATATGGGTCAGGTAGCCTACCGAGCCCTGTGCCGGTACCTGCGGCGTGATGCCGTGGTTGAGCAATGCCAGCAATGCCTCGACCACACTGCGCTGGATACCGGACTTGCCATGGCTGTAGTTGCAGATGGCCGCGCAGATGATCGCCCGGGTCTGTTCATCGGGCAGCGCCGGGCCGACGCCACAGGCATGGCTGAGCAAGGTGTTGCGCGACAGCTGGCTGAGCTGCTCGCCCTGCAGCGACACATTGCACAGCGCGCCCAGCCCGGTGTTCACGCCATAGGCGCGTTCACCGCTGGCGACGATATGGCGGACGATCGCCTGGGCATTGTCGATGCGCGCCCACACCTGCGGGGCCAGCTCCAGGCGTGCCCCCTGGCGGGCGACCGCAGCGATGTCCTGCCAGCGCAGTGCAGCACCGCTGAGAATGACCGTATCGAGCTGCGACATGCTGCCTCTCATACCGCGACCGCGCGGCGCTGGACAAAGCGGTCGACATATTCGTCGGCCGGGTCGTGGAGGATCTGGTGCGGCGTGCCGACCTGGATCAGGCGACCATCCTTGAGGATGGCGATGCGGTTGCCGATGCGCACGGCCTCGTCCAGGTCATGGGTGATGAACACGATGGTCTTGTGCAGGGTCTTCTGCAGCTCCAGCAGCTGGTCCTGCATTTCGGCGCGGATCAGCGGGTCGAGGGCGCTGAATGCCTCGTCCATGAGGATGATGTCGGTATCCGCCGCCAGCGCCCGAGCCAGGCCGACGCGTTGGCGCATGCCGCCGGACAGCTGGTGCGGGTACTTCTTCTCGTAGCCCTTCAGGCCGACGGTCTCGATCCACTGCTGGGCGCGTTCGGCACACAGCTGCTTGCTCTCGCCGCGCACCTTCAGGCCATAGGCGACGTTGTCCAGCACATTGCGGTGCGGCAGCAGGCCGAAGCTCTGGAACACCATGCTGATCTTGCGTCGACGAAATTCGCGCAGGGCGTCCATGTCGTACTGCAGGATGTCCTCGCCATCGACCAGGATCTGCCCGCTGGTGGGGTCGATCAGGCGGTTGAAATGGCGTACCAGGGTCGACTTGCCCGAACCGGACAGGCCCATGATCACGAAGATCTCGCCACTGCCGATGGACAACGACAGGTCGTTGACGCCCACCACGCAACCGGTCTGCGCCAGTACCTGGTCCTTGCCGTGGTTGTTGCGGATCAACTGCAGGGCCTCGTCGGCACGGTCGCCGAAGATCTTGAAGACGTTTTTCACTTCGATCTTGCTGATCGGCTGCATGCTCATTTGCTCACCTCATGGCGTGGCCGGCCATAGGCCTGGGTAATGCGATCGATCACCACCGCGAGAATCACGATGGCCAGGCCCGCTTCCAGGCCACGGCCGACGTTGAGGGTCTGGATACCAACCAGCACGTCCTCGCCCAGGCCACGGGCACCAATCATCGAGGCGATCACCACCATCGACAGGGCCATCATGGTGGTCTGGTTGATACCGGCCATGATGCTCGGCAGCGCCAGCGGCAGTTGCACGCCGAACAGTTGCTGCCAACGGTTGGCGCCGAAGGCGTTGATCGCTTCCATCACTTCGCCGTCGACCTGGCGGATACCCAGGTCGGTCAGGCGGATCAGCGGTGGCGCCGCGTAGATCACCGTGGCGAAGATCGCCGGCACCTTGCCCAGGCCGAACAGCATCAGCACCGGGATCAGGTACACGAAGCTGGGCATGGTCTGCATGATGTCCAGCAGCGGCATCAGCACCGCGCGCAGGCGGTTGCTGCGCGCCGACAGGATGCCCAGGGGGATGCCCACCAGGACCGAGATCAGCGTGGCCACCAGCATCAGCGCCAACGTCTGCATCAGTTTGTCCCACAGGCCGACGGCACCCACCAGGAACAGCAGGCCGGTAATCACCAGGGTCGGCAGGACACGCCGGGTGGCGTGCCAGGCGATGACAGCCACCACGCCGAGCATCAACCACCACGGCGTTGCACGCAGCGCGCCTTCGAGGCTGACGATCGCCCACAGCAGGGTGTCGGAGATGTGCCGGAACACATCCCCATAGTTGGTCACCAGGGCGTCGACCCAGCCGTTGACCCAATCGGCAATGGAGAATGTCAGGTTGTCAGGAAACATAGGTTCCACTCATCAGCTGAGGACGCTCAGAGCGCCGCGTTGATCTTCTTGGCAGCCTCTTCGCTGACCCAGGCCTGCCAGACTTCAGGATGTTCCTTGAGGAACGCCTTGGCCAGCGCAGGCGACTCGATCCGATCCTTGGTCATGCGCGCCAGGTTCTGGTTCAGCAGGTCGATCGGCAAGTTGACCTTCTGCAGCACCTCGACCAGCTCCGGCGCCTCGTCGTGGAAGGTTTTGGACAGGCCGACCTTGATCGACACGGTCTTGTCCACGCCGTCCTTTTCCTGCAGCTTGACCAGGTCGACCTGGCCCATCAGCGGGGTGGGTGTCCAGTAGTAGAACAGGATCGGCTCGCCGCGCTTGTAGCTCGACAGCACGGCGGCATCCAGCGCCGGGCCGGTGCCGGGGCGGAAGTTGGTGTAGCTGCTCTCCAGGCCGTATTCCTTGAGCATCCTGGTGTTGTCCAGCTCGCAGGTCCAACCCGCCGGGCAGTTGTAGAAGCGGCCTTTGCTGGGCTCTTCCGGGTCCTTGAACACGCTGGAATACCTGGCCAGGTCGGCCACACGCTTGAGGTCCGGTGCCTTGGCCTCGAGGTTGCGCTTGGCGTCGCCCTCGATCACGTAGCGCGGTACGTACCAGCCCTCCTCCGCGCCCACGACCGGAGCGCCGACGCCGACCACCTTGCCGGCGGCTTCGGCCTTGTTCCAGACCTCGCTGCGGCCAACCCACTCTTCGGCGAACACCTGGATGTCATTGGTGCCCAGCGCGTTCTCCATGGTGATGGAGTTGCCGGGCAGGCTGTCGGTCGAACAGCCGTAGCCATTCTTCAGCACGAATTGCATCACGTCGGTCAGCAGCATGCCGCTTTCCCAGTTCAATCCGGCGAACTTCACCGGCTTGCCAGACTCGCACCAGCCAGCGGCCTGGCTGCTACCGGCAGCACCGAGCAGGCCAAGGGCGAACAGCGAAGCAAGCAAGGTCTTGTTGGTTTTCATTGCGTGACGCTCCCAAACTTGAAAGTGGAATTCGGCAGTCCTTGCAAGAAAAAAGCTGGCGCCATGAAGGTGCTGCGTGGCTCAGCCCGCAGCACCCCATGGCCTGTCAGCCAGTGATCATCGGCAGGTTCAGACCCTGCTCTTTGGCGCAATCGATCGCGATCTGGTAACCCGCGTCGGCGTGACGCATCACCCCGGTGGCCGGGTCGTTGGTCAGCACGCGGGCGATACGCTCGGCCGCCGCGTCGGTGCCGTCACATACGATGACCATGCCAGAGTGCTGGGAGAAGCCCATGCCCACGCCGCCACCATGGTGCAGCGAAACCCAGGTGGCACCGCTGGCAGTGTTCAGCAGCGCGTTGAGCAGCGGCCAGTCGGACACGGCATCCGAACCGTCCTGCATGGCCTCGGTCTCGCGGTTGGGGCTGGACACCGAACCCGAGTCGAGGTGGTCGCGACCGATCACGATCGGTGCCGACAGCTCGCCACTGCGCACCATCTCGTTGAACGCCAGGCCCAGCTTGGCCCGCAGCCCCAGGCCAACCCAGCAGATACGGGCCGGCAGGCCCTGGAAGCTGATGCGCTCGCGGGCCATGTCCAGCCAGCGGTGCAGGTGGGCGTCGTCCGGGATCAGTTCCTTGACCTTGGCGTCGGTCTTGTAGATGTCCTCGGCCTCGCCGGACAGCGCGGCCCAGCGGAACGGGCCGATACCGCGGCAGAACAGTGGGCGGATGTACGCCGGGACGAACCCCGGGAAGTCGAAGGCATTGGCGACGCCCTCTTCCTTGGCCATCTGGCGGATGTTGTTGCCGTAGTCGAAGGTCGGCACGCCCTGCTTCTGGAAGTCGAGCATGGCCTGCACGTGCACGGCCATCGACTGCTTGGCGGCCTTGACCACGGCGGCCGGCTCGGTCTGCGCACGGTCGCGATACTGTTCCCAGGTCCAACCCGCCGGCAGGTAGCCGTTGAGCGGGTCGTGGGCGCTGGTCTGGTCGGTGACCATGTCCGGGCGTACGCCGCGCTTGACCAGTTCGGGCAGGATTTCTGCGGCGTTGCCGTGCAGGGCGATGGAAATGGCCTTGCCTTCGGCGGTGTACCGGGCGATGCGCGCCAGGGCGTCGTCAAGGTCGTGGGCCTGCTCGTCGACGTAGCGGGTCTGCAGGCGGAAATCGATTCGGCTCTGCTGGCACTCGATGTTCAGCGAGCAGGCGCCGGCCAGGGTGGCGGCCAGTGGCTGGGCGCCGCCCATGCCGCCCAGGCCCGCGGTCAGCACCCACTTGCCTTTGAGGCTGCCCCCGTAGTGCTGGCGGCCAGCCTCGACGAAGGTTTCGTAGGTGCCCTGGACGATGCCCTGGCTGCCGATGTAGATCCAGCTGCCGGCGGTCATCTGGCCGTACATGGCCAGGCCCTTGGCATCCAGCTCGTTGAAGTGCTCCCAGTTGGCCCAGTGCGGTACTAGGTTGGAGTTGGCGATCAGCACGCGCGGGGCGTTGGCGTGGGTCTTGAACACACCGACCGGTTTGCCGGACTGCACCAGCAAGGTTTCATCATCGTTCAGCTGGGTCAGGCTCTCGACGATCTTGTCGTAGCAAGCCCAGTTGCGTGCGGCGCGGCCGATGCCGCCATACACCACCAGTTCTTTCGGGTTTTCGGCAACCTGCGGGTCGAGGTTGTTCATCAGCATGCGCAGCGGCGCTTCGGTCAGCCAGCTCTTGGCGGTCAGCTTGTTGCCACGCGGGGCGCGGATCTCGACGTCACGGAATTTGTTCAGCTTGTTGTCAGTCACGAAAAGTGCTCCTCGAGCGATCTATCCAAAACCCGACGCGATCGGCGGGCCAGTGGTGCGGTCTGTACAGCGCGAAGTGGACGGCCTATCCACTTTCGCCTACTTGGCTTTACTTGTACATACAAGCATATGCAATTGAACGGCCAAGTCGCTTCGCCGGGCGTGTTCATGGGCCGGCTCATGGCGTTGCAGGCCGCATGGCGCAAGGGCTGCAGAAAATGGAAAAAACCTGGCGAGGCAATTGGCGAGGAGGATGAGGGCCCGTGGGCATTGCGCCAACTTGGGGCATTCGGTAACAGGCCAGACCTTTTCGGGGCGTTACCGGGTAACTCCTGGTGGGGTGGTGCGGCCCTTTCGCCGGGTTGCAAAGGGCCGGTGGGTATTACGAAAGCGCAGTCAGCTCGATCACACAGCAACGTCCGAGCACTTCCACTTCCAGCAGGTGGTCGTTACCGCTCAGTTGCAAGCAGTCATACAGCCCCAGCGCCGGCTGCAGCTGGCCGTCGATACTCACCTGCAATTGCGCCTGGCCACTGAACACCAGCACGGTGCCGGCGGCACTGAACAGCCGGCTGTCGCCGTGGTACCACTGCAGTCGCGCACGGTAACGCAGTGGTGCGTAGATCAGGTTGAAGTCGCGAATCGCCCCGCCCAGCAGCGCGCAGCTCACCTGGCTTTCACCGCTGAACGCGTAGGCATCGAAGGGCACCAGCGGCCGGCTGGGCTGGCCATCCACCGTAAGGCGCATTCCATCGCCTTGCAGCACGGTGATGATGCGCTGGTAACCGGCAAAGGTAGAGAACCCACCAGAGGCCTCGATATCGGCTATCGACAAGCGCCAGCCGAAGCCCTCGAGCCCGTCACCGGCATCGCGGGTGATTTCCTCGGTGAAGCCACCACCGTTCTTCCACGGCATGCGCGGGTAGTCTTTGGCACGCAACCAGTGCATTTGGCTCATTTGCTGAAACGTCCTTCCAGGCGATGACGGGAACCGGGGTGGATCAACCGCGCCGCGGTGACAGGCTGGCGGCCGGACCAGGTGCGGCGGCGGATCAACAGGCACGGCTCACCTTGCTCGATCTGCAGCAGCCTGCATTCGTCAGGCTCGGCGAGGATGGCTTCGACGACGTGCTCGCCCTCGGTCAGCGGCGCTACCTGGGACAGGTAGGCATAGGGCGTCTGCAGGGTGAAATCCTGCTTGAGGTAGTCCGGGGCGATCTGGGCATTGACGTAACGGTCTTCGATCTGCACCGGGACGCCGTTTTCGTAATGCACGATCAACGAATGGAACACCCGCTGGCCTTCACGCATATCGAGGGCCAGGGCGCGTTCGGAGCCGGCGGTCTCCTCGGCCAGGGTAATCAGCTGGCAACTATGCTGGTGGCCACGGGCGGCAATCTCGTCAGCGATGTTGTTGACTTCGAACAGCGCCGAACGAGTCTTGGGCTCGGCAACGAAGGTGCCGACCCCCTGCATGCGCACCAACAGCCCTTCGGCGGTAAGCTCACGCAATGCGCGGTTGATGGTCATGCGGCTGAAGCCCAGCTGGCTGACCAGCTCGCTTTCGGACGGCACGCGGTGGTGCGGCGGCCAGCTGCCATTCTCGATCTGCTGGACGATCATCTGCTTGACCCGGGCGTACAGCGGCGCCGGGCCCTCGCCCATTTGGGCCACCAGCGCGGAAACAGAAGGTGTCGGCACGGCTTTGATCCTTGTGCGAATAGATTGATGGTAGCTTGCCGCAGTTTACCCGGCAGGCAAACGCCTGTATATGTATATACAAGTTGAACAATAACAGGATAGCGCAATGCCCGCCTATTACGCCGAACGTGCCCTCCTGCCCAGCGGTTGGGTTCACAATGTCCGTTTCGAGGTAGCCGCCGACGGCACTCTGGCGGCAGTCGCAGCCGAGGCCAGTGCCGAAGGCGCAGAGCGCCTTGGCGGCCCTGTGCTGCCAGGCATGCCCAACCTGCACTCGCACGCCTTTCAGCGGGCCATGGCGGGCCTGGCAGAGGTGGCCGGCAACCCCAACGACAGCTTCTGGACCTGGCGCGACCTGATGTACCGCCTGGTCGGCCAGATCAGCCCGGAACAACTGCAGGTCATCGCCCGCCAGCTGTACATCGAAATGCTCAAGGCTGGCTACACCTCGGTGGCCGAGTTCCATTACGTGCACCACGACCAGGCCGGCCAGGCCTATGCCGACCCGGCGGAGCTGTCGCGCCGCATCAGCGCGGCTGCCAGCGACAGCGGTATCGGCCTGACCTTGCTGCCGGTGCTGTACAGCCATGCCGGGTTTGGTGGCCAGGCGCCGAATGACGGGCAGCGGCGTTTCATCAACTCCACCGAAAGGTACCTGCAGCTGCAAGCACAACTGGCCCCGCTGCTGGCCGGCCAACCGGCACAGCAACTGGGTTTGTGCTTCCACTCGCTACGGGCGGTGACACCTGGGCAGATTACCGAGGTGCTGGCAGCCAGCGACAAGCACTGCCCGGTACATATCCACATCGCCGAGCAGCAGAAGGAAGTCGATGACTGCCTGGCCTGGAGCGGCCAGCGCCCGTTGCAGTGGCTGTACCAGCATGTGGACGTCGACCCGCGCTGGTGCCTGGTACATGCCACCCATGCCGAGCCGGATGAAGTCACCGCCATGGCCCGCAGCGGCGCGGTGGCGGGGCTGTGCCTGACCACGGAAGCCAACCTGGGCGACGGGATCTTCCCGGCGGTGGACTACCTGGCCCAGGACGGTCGCCTGGGCATCGGCTCGGACAGCCATGTATCGCTCAGCGTGGTGGAGGAGCTGCGCTGGCTGGAATACGGCCAGCGGCTGCGTGACCAGCGGCGCAACCGCCTGTATCGCGGCGACCAGCCGATGGTCGGGCGCACCTTGTATGACGCCGCCCTGAGCGGTGGCGCACAGGCGTTGGGGCAGGCGGTCGGGGAGCTGGCAGTGGGCAAGCGTGCCGACTGGCTGGTGCTCGATGGGCAGGACCCCTACATCGCCGTGGCCGAGGGTGATGCCATTCTCAACCGCTGGCTGTTTGCTGGCGGTGACCGGCAGGTGCGCGATGTGATGGTGAACGGACAGTGGGTGGTGCGCCAGGGGCGCCATGCGCAGGAAGAGGAAAGCGGGCGGGCGTTCGCCGGGGTGTTGCGCCAGCTGTTGCGGTAGCGGTGAATCGGGGCTGCCTCGCAGCCCCGGAATTCAATGCATCTTGACGATCTGCTGGTCCGAAGCGCGCCAGATCAAGCGGCTGGTGTCATACCCCTGTTGTCGCGCCCTGGACATCAGGTTCTCGCGCTCCCAGGCCGGCAGTGTCGGCGTCCGTGACAGCAGCCACAAGTGCTTGCGGTCGGGGCTGCCAACCACCGCCGTGCGGTAACGCTCGTCCACATACAGAATCCAGTACTCGCCCCTGGCCACGCCTGGCACCAGCTTGGTGAACCAGTTGTCGAACTCGACCCACAACTTGTCGGTGTGGCCCGGCTCCTGAATGTTCGCGTGCCCTTCTGCACGCAGCCATTCGTCACCCATGGTGCGGCAACGGTTGAGCACGCCCAGGCTGCCATCGACCCTGAGGTTGTAGTGCGCCTCGGATTGCTCACAACCGTCCTGGTATTGCATCGGCAGGCGTGCCAGCTCGTACCATTTTCCCTGGTAGCGCTTGAGGTCGACATTGCCAGCGGTCTTCGGCGCAAGCGGGTCGTGCACCGAGCCGGCACAGCCACCCAGCAGCAACGCCAGGCATACCCCCATCAGCAGGTACAGGTGCTTCATTTGAGGCCCTGCCCGGAATACATCAGCACCTTGTCAGCCGCGTACTGCACACTGATGAAGCTCTTCTCGTCCCCCCAGGTGCAGCTGCTCATGCCCAGTGCGCCGGAACACTCGGTCGGCGTGCCGAGCAACTGCTCGACCTCGGCCTTGTTCATACCGGCCTTGATCTTGGAATAGTTTTCCTGATTGATCTTGCTGCAGGCAGTCAGGACGACGCACAGCGACAACAGGGCGAGGGAACGCAACGACATGAAGGACACTCCTGGACAGGGGATACAGGCGAGTGGCCTGCAGTGACCTTCGACGGAAAAATCCCTCCCAGGTTCCCTGCCCTACCCCCTTTCCCCCTACACCATTGGTCGGATGGCCACTAATGTGCGATTAATCACAAAGCATTAGTCGCGCGAGCAATAAAAAGGCCGCTTCTGTGCAGAAGCGGCCTTGCGTCGTGACGGCTTGCGCAGTGCGCCCCGTGGCCTCAGAACCTCGACCCGGGCTCCAGCAGAAAGTCCATCTCTTCGCTGGTACTGGGCCGTTCCAATACCAGGTTGCGGTGCGGGAAGCGCCCGAACCGCTCGATCACCCGCCGGTGCTGCTCGGCATAATCGAGAAAACCTTCGAACAACCGGCGGTTGGCCTCTGGCTGCTCGTCCAGCAGCATCTGGTAGCGCTCGACACACAGGTTCTGCCAATCCAGCACTTCGGCATGCTCAAGCACCAGCAGCACGAACACCCGCTGGATCGGCAGCAACTGGTAGTCCCAGCCCTTCTGCAGGCCCTGCATGGCCACTACCTGAGCGCGCCGGTCACCCTCGAAGGCGCGTGGCGTGTCGCGATAGATCATGCGCGGCAGCTGGTCCAGCAGGATCAGCAGGCCCAGCCAGCCCTGCGGGCTCTGCTGCCACTCGTCGAGCCCGCCGGCCAGGGCGTGCTCGACCAGTTCGCCAAACAGCGCATGGGCCTCGGCATCGTGATGCTTGCCGAACCACAGCGTGCTCTTCTCGTCAGCCACGGCCTGGGGACTGGTGCCCCAACCGAACCACCACTCCAGCAACGGCTGCCAAGGTGCGAGCATGACTTACTCCTTGTGGTAGGCGGTGACGCGCTCGACCTCTTCCTTCGAGCCGAGGATTACCGACACGCGCTGGTGCAGGCTCTCAGGCTGGATGTCGAGGATGCGATCGTAACCGTTGGTGGAGGCGCCGCCGGCCTGTTCGATGATGAACGACATCGGGTTGGCTTCGTACATCAGGCGCAGTTTGCCCGGCTTGCTCGGCTCGCGGGCGTCACGTGGGTACATGAACAGGCCGCCACGGGTCAGAATGCGGTGCACGTCGGCCACCATCGAGGCGATCCAGCGCATGTTGTAGTTCTTTTTCAGCGGGCCGGTCTCGCCGGCCAGCAGTTCGCCCACGTAGCGCTGGACCGGTGCTTCCCAGTGGCGCTGGTTGGACATGTTGATGGCGAACTCGGCGGTGCTTTCCGGCACGCGGATGTTCTCGTGGGTCAGGACGAAGCTGCCCAGCTCGCGGTCCAGGGTGAAGCCCTTGACGCCGTTGCCCAGAGTCAGGATCAGCATGGTCTGCGGGCCGTAGATGGCATAACCGGCGGCGACCTGCTGGGTGCCTGGCTGCAGGAAGGCTTTTTCGTTCAGGGTTTCGTTCTGGCTCAGGTACTCGTTAGGGCAACGCAGTACCGAGAAGATGGTGCCGACCGACACGTTGACGTCGATGTTGGACGAGCCGTCCAGCGGATCGAAGACCAGCAGGTAGGCGCCTTTCGGGTACTTGCCCGGGATCTGGTAGGCATTGTCCATTTCTTCGGAGGCCATGCCGGCCAGGTGGCCACCCCACTCGTTGGCCTCCAGCAGGATATCGTTGGAAATCACGTCCAGCTTCTTCTGGACTTCGCCCTGCACGTTTTCAGTGCCCATGCTGCCCAGCACACCACCGAGGGCGCCTTTGGACACGTGATGGCTGATTTCCTTGCACGCACGCGCCACCACCTCGATCAGGAAGCGCAGATCGGCAGGGGTATTGTTGCTGCGGGTCTGCTCAATCAGATAGCGACTCAGGGTAACGCGGGACATGTATGGCTCCGAAAGGATTGGCGGGATAAAAAACCCACGCAGTTTACAGGGAGAGTTGCAGGCTAGCGAGTGATGAGATTCGCCACGGCTCTCAGACGGCACAATAGGTCGGTAGTTCAGCGTGCGCCAGGCCGACGGTCTGGTCATGGGCCTGTTCACGGGCATGCCCGCGAACAGGCCATTCAGGCTTGAATCAATCCAGAGCCTTCCAGATCTCGCTGGCATATTCACGAATGGTCCGGTCCGACGAGAACCAGCCCATCCGCGCGGTGTTCAGCACCGCCATGCGCCACCACTCCTGCGGCTTGTGCCACAACTCCTCGACCCGGCGCTGGGCGTCCCAGTAGGCGTCGAAATCGGCACACACCAGAAAGCGGTCATAGGCCACCAGCCCATCGATCAGGGCGGTGTAGCGCGACGGATCATCCGGCGAGAACACCCCGCTGCGAATGGCTTGCAGCACATCGTTCAGGCGGCTGGACGCGGCAATCGCCGCAGTGGCGCCGAAGTCCCCGGCGCGCCGCCGCGCTTCCACCTGCTGCGCCGTGAGGCCGAAGATGAACATGTTGTCGGCCCCGACCTGCTCGCTCATTTCCACATTGGCGCCATCCAGGGTGCCGATGGTGAGCGCGCCGTTCAGGCCGAACTTCATGTTGCTGGTACCGGACGCTTCGTAGCCGGCGGTCGAAATCTGCTCGGAAAGGTCCGCCGCCGGAATGATGCATTCGGCCAGGCTGACGTTGTAGTTGGGCAGGAACACCACCTTCAGCAGGCCGCGCACCGTCGGGTCGTTGTTCACCACCCGGGCGATGTCGTTGGCCAGCTTGATGATCAGCTTGGCCTGGTGATAGCTGGCCGCGGCCTTGCCGGCGAAGATCTTGACCCGCGGCACCCAGTCGCTACCCGGGTCGTTGCGCATGGCCTGGTACAGCGCCACGGTGTGCAGCAGGTTGAGCAACTGGCGCTTGTACTCGTGGATGCGCTTGACCTGCACGTCGAACAGCGCCTCGGGGTTCACCGTGACGCCCAGGCGGTCCTGGATGATGCTGGCCAGGGCACGCTTGCTGTGCAGGCGCTGGGCAGCGAACTGCTTGCGGAAAGCGCCTTTATCGGCGAACGGCACCAGGCCGGCCAGGCGTCCCTCAGGGTCATCCAGCAGCTCAGGGCCCAGCGCCTCGACCAGCATGGCCGTGAGCTGCGGGTTGGACTGGTACAGCCAGCGGCGGAAGGTGATGCCGTTGGTCTTGTTGTTGATCCGTTGCGGGTAAAGTTTGTGCAGCTCGGCGAACACCGTGCTTTTCATCAGTTTGCTGTGCAGCGCCGAAACCCCGTTGACGCTGTGCGAGCCGAGAAATGCCAGGTTGCCCATGCGCACCCGACGGCCGTTGTCTTCCTCGATCAGCGACACCGCCCGCAACACATCGAAGTCATGCAGGCCTTTGGCCCGTAGCGCATCGATATGGTAGGCGTTGATCAGGTAGATGATCTGCATGTGCCGTGGCAGCATCCGCTCCATCAGCGCCACCGGCCAGGTTTCCAGGGCTTCCGGCAGCAGGGTGTGATTGGTGTAGGCCAGGGTGCCCACGGTCAGTTCCCAGGCGGTATCCCAGGGAATTTCATGCTGGTCGACCAACAGGCGCATCAGCTCGGCCACGGCGATCGACGGGTGGGTGTCGTTGAGCTGGATGGCCGCCGCGTCGGGCAGGTTGAGCAGGTTGTCATGCATGTTCAGGTGACGACGCAGCAGGTCCTGCAGCGACGCCGAGACGAAAAAGTACTCCTGGCGCAGCCGCAGCTCCTGGCCGGCCTCGGTGCTGTCGGCCGGGTAAAGTACCCGCGAGATGCTTTCGGCCCGGGCCACCTCGGCTACCGCGCCGAGGTGGTCACCGGCATTGAAGCGCTCCAGGTGCAGCTCTTCCAGCGCCCGCGCACGCCACAGGCGCAGGGTATTGACGCTGGACCCGCGCCAACCGACCACCGGGGTGTCATAGGCCACCGCCCGCACGGTCTCGCCCGGCCACCATACCTGGCGTTGCTGGCCGTGGCTGTCATGCACCGTTTCGACGCTGCCGCCAAAGCTGATCGGGTAGATCACCTCGGCGCGCTCGAATTCCCAGGGGTTGCCGAAATCCAGCCAGTTCTCGGTCTGTTCCTGCTGCCAGCCATCGACCATGGCCTGGCGGAACAGCCCATGCTCATAGCGGATACCGTAGCCGTGGGCAGCAATACCGAGGGTCGACATGCTCTCCATGAAGCACGCTGCAAGGCGGCCCAGGCCGCCGTTGCCCAACGCTGCATCGGGCTCGAGCAGGCGGATCCGCTCCAGGTCCACATCCAGGCCTTCCAGCGCATCGCGGGCAATGTCGAGCAGGCCCAGGTTGCTGAGGCTGTCATACAACAGGCGGCCGATGAGAAATTCGAGGGAAAGGTAATAGACCCGCTTCTGGCTACGGCGATATGCCTGCCGGGTGTGGTCCATCCAGTGATCGACCATGTGATCGCGCGCGGCCAGGGCGATGGCTTCGAACCAGTCGTGGTCGAAGGCATGTTCCGGGTCCTTGCCGACCGCGTAGGTCAGCTTGTCCAGTACAGCGGCGCGAAATTCGGCCACCTCGGCGTCACGAGCTTTGGGTTCCTGGGACATGCGGCATCCTCGGGCAAGTTGACGAAAACGGAGGGAGACTTCTGAGCCTAGACCCTTCGACAGGGAGTGACAGTTACCGTTCGCAGTTTTCATGCCCACTCTGCGATTCCGGCAAAAGGTTGTTCATAAATTGAACAATTCCGGTATGATCGCGCGCCCAAGACCGTGATACACCCTCATAACGATGATGAAAACGACCCTGATCGCTGCGGCCGAAGTCGACCGCCTGGAGACCTGGCAGCGCTACACCAGCAACATGTGCCATGGCTGCCATTCGACCTGCTGCACCTTGCCAGTGGAGGTGAAGATCAAGGATCTGATCCGTATCGGCGTGGTCGACGAATTCGAAAAAGACGAACCGCCGAAGAACATCGCCAAGCGCCTGCAGAAAGAAGGCATCATCGAACGCTTCAACCAGAAATCGGGAATCTTCACCCTGACCCGCATGAGCAACGACGACTGCCTGTACCTGGATCGTAAAAGCCGGCTGTGCACCATTTATGACAAGCGGCCGGACACCTGCCGCAACCACCCCAAGGTCGGGCCGCGGCCGGGGTTTTGTGCCTACAAGCCCAAGGTGGTCGGGCGCTGATCGCTAGC